>NZ_JBHYJW010000020.1:0-138030 GCF_042741125.1 Amycolatopsis sp. NPDC058986
CGCGCCCCACACCGACCCCCGGACTGCCGTGTAAGGCCTTTTCCCCGGCTTACAAGCCCGTAAAGAGGCCTTCACGGACCACGTCGAAACCCCGGGATCACTTGTAGGGTGACGGGGCCTTGCTCGCCAGGTAGTTGAACGTCTTCTGCATGTACGGCCAGAAAGTGCCGTCCACACACGAGAACTGCGGGGTGAAGCCGTCGCACGAACCGCCGTTGTCGCCCAGCTCGATGGTGAACGACGCGATCCCGAGCTTGCCGTAGGCCAGGTCGTCCGAACCGCCCGCGGCGTCGTAGAGCAGTTCACCGGCCTGTCCGGCCTTGTAGCCGGAGAACTTCGACATGTCCGCGCCCATCGCGCGGAACTGCGCGTCGCTCGGTGTGTGCGTGGTGTGCGTGTACTCCCACGGCAGGATGATGATGCCCGCGTAGCTGTGCAGCATCAGCGCCGTGCCACGCGCGTTCGCGTCCGGTTTGTCGTCGGGGCCGTCGGCGCGGTGGTCGCCGAAGAGGTTGGCCCACAACTGTTCCAGCGCCTTCGTCTCCGGCTCGGAGTCCGCGGAACCGTTCGACGTCGACGTCGTCTGGTCGCACTTGCTGGTGTTGCTTTCCCAGTGGTAGCCGAAGTTGCGGTTGAGGTCGACGCCGGGCTGGCTGCCCGCGCTGTCGCCGCACTGCCGCAGGTCCGCGTCGGTGAAGTCGGCGTTCTTCCGGTGCAGTTTCGGGCTGTTCCCGCCGGACTGCACGATGTTCACGCCGTCCGGGTTCACGATCGGCACGACCCAGATCTCGGTCGTGTCGAGCAGCTTCGTGACCTCGGAATCCTTGCCGTAGCCGTTGACCAGGTAGTTGATGTACTTGTACGACATCTCGCCGGTCGCGATCTCGCGCGCGTGGATCTGCGACTGGAGCAGGAACCGCGGCTTCTTCGAGTCCGGCTTCTGCTCGCAGTCGCCCGAGGCCTTCTTGGTGATGCAGACGGCCTTGAGGTCGTACCCGCCCTGACCCTGCTGCTTGCGCCACGACTGGCCGTAGTTCACCACGGTCGCCAGGTCGGGGTGCGCGCTCGCGGCGGCGTCCATGTTGGCGTAGTGCGCGTTGACCGTGTGGTAGCCGCCGTAGTACGTCTCGTCCTGCGGCGCCGCGCCGGGGGCCAGCGACGGCGCGGACCACGGCGCCTGCTGGAGATGCCTGCTCACCTCGGCGCGCAGGCCGAGCCGCTCGAGCTGGGCACCGGTGTTCCCGTCGCCCACGACGATCACGTCGTTGCCGTCGCGCTTGACGACTTCGAGCCCCGCGGATTCGAGCGCCTCGCCCTTCGGATAGGCGTCGTGGACGCGGTATTCGATGACGTCCTGGCTGTTCGTGTCGCCCGCCTGCGCTCCCGGACCGGCAGCGAAGCCCAGTGACGCGAGCAGCACGGCCGCGCCGGCGACCGTCGTGGCCGCGCGGAGTTTCCGCATGGTGCCTCCTCGAGGTGTGCTGAACTGACCGCGAAGAGTAGGTGCCCGGACGCCAGGATGTTACCGACTCACGTAGGGAATTGGTGAAAAACCGCCATGAGTCGTGGACGGCGTTCAAGACCCGCGGAGCAGGTCGGCTAGGCTCGCCCCCGTTAACACGTTTTCACACAGGGAGAAATACCGTCGTGACTGAACGCACGCTCGTCCTGGTCAAGCCCGATGGCGTGGCGCGCGGCCTCGTCGGCGAGGTCATCTCGCGCATTGAGCGCAAGGGGCTCAAGCTGGCCGCGCTGGAGCTGCGCACCGTTCCCCGTTCGCTGGCCGAGGAGCACTACGCCGAGCACAAGGAGCGCCCGTTCTTCGGTGACCTCCTGGAGTTCATCACGTCCGGTCCGGTCGTCGCGCTCGCCGTCGAGGGCCCGCGCGCGATCGCCGCGTTCCGCCAGCTCGCCGGGGGCACCGACCCGGTCGAGAAGGCCACCCCGGGCACCCTGCGCGGCGACTTCGCGCTGGAGACGCAGTACAACCTGGTCCACGGTTCGGACGGCCAGGAGTCGGCCGAGCGCGAGCTGAAGCTCTGGTTCCCCGACCTCTGATCGGTGGCCGGAAACGCGGGGGAGGACGTGGTCTTCCCCCGCGTTTTTGTCGGTGGGTGTGGTTAGAGTCGCCCACATGACCACACTCCCGTTGCCACCGGAGGATTACCTCACCTCGCTCCGCTCGCTGACAGCGGGCTTCGCCGAGGTGCTGCGCACCGCCGACCACACGGCACCGGTGCCGTGCTGCGAACCCTGGACGCTCGCGGATCTGGGCGCCCACCTCGGGAACGTGCACCGCTGGGCGGCCAAGACCGTCGAGGCCGGTGAACCCCAGTCCCAGGACTTCGCCGCGCCCGTCACCGGCGACCTCGCGGCTTGGTACGCCGAGGGCGCCGAGCTGCTGCTGGCCGCGCTCGCGGCGGCCCGGCCGGAGGATCCGTGCTGGCATTTCGCCGGCACGCCCAAGGTCAAGGCGTTCTGGTTCCGCCGCCAGACCCACGAGACCGCCGTCCACCTCGTCGACGCGCACCGGGCGGCGGGCACCGCGTTCGCGCTGGACCCGGCGATCGCGGCCGACGGCGTCGACGAGGTGCTCACGGCGATACTGCCCCGGGTGACCCGCTGGACCTCCCCGCCGCCGCTGCCCGAGCCGCTGGTGCTCAGTGCCACCGACACCGGGGACAGCTGGACACTGCATCCCGGAGCCGAGGGCGAGCCGCCCGCGCTCGGCCCCGCCACCGAGCCGGCCGCGACGGTCGAAGCGACGGCGCGGGATCTGTTGTTCCTGTTGTGGAAACGCAGGCCGCTCGCCGAAGTGGCACCGCGGATCTCCGGCACGGAAAGCGTCGCCACCGGATTTCTCACCGCGAAGCTGACTCCCTGAACATCTTTCCCTGCCGGAATCCGCGGTGTCCGGCACTGTTTTGGCACGTGGCGACAAGAGGAGGCAGCACGGGTACGAGGCATTTCGGATGACGCCGAAATGGCGAATATCCAGCGCCGAAATGGTGGATATCACGGAGAATGCGCCACTAGTAACGTGCGCGGAGTGCTCCGTATCCACTTCACCGGCGAAGACCTCGGACAGGTGCGCATCGCCGGGGAAGCCGATGCGTGCTGGGAAGCCTGGCTGAGCCTGCGTCTCCTGCGGGCGAGGGCGGGCCCGTCGTTGTTCGAACCGTGGCGCCGCCGCGTGCTGGCCCAGCGGGTCAGCGACCGTTCGCTCGCGGCCGCGCTGCGGGTGCTGGCCGCGGTGTCCGACGCGCCCGAGCCCGTTGTTTCGGGCCCGTACGAGCGGGCGCTGTCCGACTACTACGACGCGGCGATCGCGCCGTATCACGAGCATGTGCTCATGCGGCTGGACGCGGATCGCGCGGTGCGGGCACGCGCGTTCCTCGACGGCGGGGTCGACGCGCTGCTGGCGAGCCTGCGACCGGGCGCGGTGTGGCGCTCGCCGGTGCTCGAACTGGCCGCCAAATCCGGCGAGATCCGGCTCGGCGGGCGCGGGGTGCGGCTCATCCCGTCGTACTTCTGCCTGGCGCCGATCCTGGTACCCGCCAACGGATGCGGCCCCGCACTGCTGTATCCGGTCGACCGCACGGTGCCGTGCTGCGCCAGCGGGTCGAGCGGGCGGGCGTCGGCGTCGCTCGCGGCGTTGCTCGGCCGGACCAGGGCTTTGGTGCTGCGGATGCTGGAATCCGGGGCGAGCACGAGCGAACTGGCCCAGCGGCTGAACATCGCGCCGGCCTCGGCGAGCGAGCACACCCGGGTGCTGCGGGAGGCCGGACTGGTCACGAGCCATCGGGTGAGCCGCGCCGTTTTGCACACCCTCACCCCGCTCGGCCGGTCGCTGCTGGAAGGCGGTTGCCAACCGCCGTACGCCGTTCAGGGCGTGTTCACCGCGAAGTCTTTCGCAGGCAGCGCCGGTGGGTTGAGCTGATTGGGCTGAACCACTCGATTCTGGGGTAACTCGTGCTCAAGTCACGCCTGGCGTTCTTCGCCGCCGCCGTAGTGTTGTCCTCCTCGGCGCTGGCCGCTTCCGCGGTCGCCGACCCGCTGGCCGCCCCGCTCGGCCCACCGCCGGTCGAAGGCGCCCCCACCGCGTCGTCGGCCCATGAGGGCCCGGCCGTTTTCGCCGCCGCACCACCGGACGACGGCCTCGTCACCGGCGCCGCCACGACACCGGTCGCGCCCGGCCTGAACCTCACCCAGTTCGACCGCTTCGATCCCCGGGGCTGGATCCGCGGCGACACGCTGGCCGTCGACCTCACGAACAAGACGCTGAAGCCGACCTACCTGAGCCCCGGCACGGTGTCGGCGCGAACCCCGCTGTCGCAGCAACTGCCGCGGGCGGGCGCGATCGCCGGGGTGAACGGCGACTTCTTCGACATCAACGCCACCGGCGCGCCGATCGGCGTCGGGATCGACCGCGGGCAGCTGCAGACCGCGCCCGCCACCGGGCACAACCTGACCGCGTCGATCACCGACGAGGGCAAGGCGCGGCTCGCCGAGATCTTCCTCGAAGCGAGCGTGACGCTGCCAGGCGGGAACACCGTCCGCGCGGCGAACTTCAACAGTCCCGTCCTCGGCGCCGACGCGATCGGCGTCTACACCCCGCTGTGGGGCGCTTCCCCGCGACGCACGTCGGTGGCGGGCGCGCGGCGGGTCGCCGAGGTGGAGATCCGCGACCGCGCCGTCACGCAGGTCCGCGACACCCCGGCGGACGGGCCGATCCCGGCGGGCAGCACGGTGCTGCTCGCCAGGGACGCCGGTGCCGACACGCTCGCCGCGCTGCGCCCGGGCGACCCGGTCGCGGTGTCCTACGCGCCGCGGTCGGACGCCGGGAAGATCGCGGTCGCGGTGGGCGGCAACAAGATCCTGGTCAAGGGCGGGCAGATCCAGCCGGTCGACGACGTCGCCATGCACCCGCGCACCGCGGTCGGCTTCTCCGCCGACGGCGGCAGGATGTGGCTGGCCACAGTGGACGGTCGGCAGGCCGACAGCCGGGGCATGACCGAGCTGGAACTGGCCAGGCACATGGCTTCGCTGGGCGCCTCCGACGCGATCAATCTCGACGGCGGCGGCTCCTCGACGTTGCTCGCCCGCACCGAGGGGGAGCGCGACGCGAGCGTGCGCAACTCGCCGTCCGACGGCGGGGAACGGCTGGTGCCCAATGGGATCGGCATCGCGACCACGCCCGGCAGCGGGCGGCTCACCGGGTTCTCGCCGGTGCCCGCGCACAACAGCCGCAACGCCACCAGAGTCCTTTCCGGACTGTCACGCAGGCTGATCGCCGACGGCCACGACGAGACCGGCGCCGCGGTCGACGCGCGACCTCGCTGGAGCACGTCGAACCCGCTGCGCGGCAGCGTGACGGACGGCCTGTTCACCGCGCACCCCGACTTTCTCCGGCCGGACGCGCGAGCCGACGTCGACGTCTTCGCCCGTCAGGGCCGCGCTTCCGGCAAGACGACGCTTTCCGTGCTGGGCAAGCCGATCCGGCTCGGCACCAGCACCGAACAGGTCGCGTTGTCCGGCGCCGGGGCGAAGGGAACCTTCCAGGTCTTCGGTTACGACGCCGACGGCTACGGCACCTGGATCGAACCGGACGACGTCAAGCTCGACTACGACCACTCGGCGTTCCGCGTCGAGCCCGACGGCGACGGGTTCGCCGTCACGGCGCTGACGGCGTCGGGTGCCACCGCGATCACCGCCACCGTGGCGGGGTTGAGCACGCACCTGGGCGCGTCGGCGGGCACCGAACGGAAAATCGCGTCTCCTTTGGACGGTCCGGCGGGCTGGACGGCGTCGGTCTACCCGGCGGTCGTGGGCGCGGCGCTGTCCTCGGCGCCGGGGCACGACGGCACGGCGGGCCTCGCGCTCGACTACCGGCTCACCGGCACCACGGCGACCAGGGCGGCCTACGTGAACGCCGCCGCGCCGCTGCCCGTCCCGGCGGGCACCCAGCGGATCGGCCTGTGGGTCAACGGCGACGGCAAGGGCGCCTGGCTGCGCGCCGAACTCCGCGACGCCGCGAACGTACCGTCCATTGTGGACCTCGCGCGCAAGGTGGACTGGACGGGCTGGCGATACGTCACCGCGAACGTCCCGGCGGGACTGCCCGACGGGCAACGGCTGGTCCGGTTCTACGCCGTCGAGAACGTCCCCGACCGGCAGTACTCGGGCCGTCTCGTGTTCGACGACCTCACCTTCGAGGTGTCGCCGGCGGCTTCCGTGCCCGCCGACCCGCGGCCGCGCGATCCCGCGCTCGTCGGCGTGACCGGCAACGGCGGTCTGCGGGTCGCCGTCGTCAGCGACGCGCAGTTCACCGCGGATGATCCGAACGGGCCGCTGGTCGCCCAGGCCCGGCGCGCACTGCGCGAGGCCGTCGCGGCGAAACCGGACCTGGTGCTCATCAACGGCGACTTCGTCGACCGCGGCACGGCACCCGATTTCGTGCTCGCCCGCAGGATCCTGGCCGAGGAACTGGACGGCAAGGTGCCCTGGTACTACGTGCCCGGCAACCACGAGGCCGACGGCGGGCACGGGCTCGCCGAGTTCGAGGCGGCGTTCGGCGCGACGCACCGGGTCGTGGACGTGCGCGGGATTCGGCTGGTGCTGATGGACTCCTCGCGCGGAACCTTGCGCGCGGGCGGGTTCGACCAGGTCCGGATGCTGCGCGAGGCACTCGACGGCGCGAAGGCCGACCGGTCCGTCCGCGGCGTCGTGGTCGCGATGCACCATCCGGTCGCCGATCCGAGCCCGACCGGCAACTCGCAGCTGGGCGACCGCAAGGAAGCCGAGTTGCTGAACGCCTGGCTCACCGGCTTCGAACAGGCCTCCGGCAAACCCGCCGCGTCGATCGCCTCGCACGCGGGCGTGTTCGCGCTGTCCCGCACGGACGGCGTGCCGTACCTGGTGAACGGCAACTCCGGCAAGGCGCCGGCCGCCGCGCCCGGCGACGGCGGCTTCGTCGGCTGGACACTGGTGCGGGTCGACCCGGGCGACCGGGGGCAGCCGGTGCGGTTCCAGACCCGGCCCAACGTCGACGCGCTCACCGTGTCGGGGCCTGACGCGCTGCGTCCCGGCGCGCACGCCGACATCCGCGCGGAGCTGACACAGGGCGCGCGAACCGTCCCGGCCGCTTACCCGGTGAGCGCGGAATGGACCGGCGGCTGGGGTACGCACATCGCGACCGGCCTCTGGCCGCCCGCGCCCTGGGACGTCGCCACGTTCGACCCGGCCACCGGCGTGCTGACCGCGCTGCGTCCCGGCGTCGCACGGCTCTCGGTGACGGTCAACGGTGTGAGCCGGAGCCTCGCGGTGCCGATCCGCTGAGGGTGACGCGGTGAGAGGCTCCGGGCGAGGGAACCGTGCAAGCGGACAACCCCGACCGGGGCCTCTCGCGGTACTGCCGGTTGATGGCCATGAGCTCGTCGAGCGCGTCGCGGGTGCGGATGAGGTCGGTGATGTGCTCGGACAGCCGGTCGCGTTCCTGTGCCATCCGCTCGAACGCGGCGTCGGAGTTCGTCTCGCTGGGCGAGTCGACACAGGGGAGCAGCTCGGCGATGGTGCTGCTGGACAGCCCGGCGGCGTAGAGCCGCTGGAGCAGCGCGACCCGGCCGACCGCCTCGGCCGCGTAGTGGCGCTGCCCACCGGCGCTCCGCGTGCTGGTCAGCAGCCGCTGCTCCTCGTAGTACCGCAGGGACCGGACACTGGCCCCGGTCTGCTCAGCCAACTCCCCGATGCGCACCGCGCCCTCCTTCGTATGAGCTGCGACACAATGTTTTGAACCTGACGTCCATGTCAGATTCTAGCGTGGGTGTCACGTCCGGGTCCGGACGCTCCGGAACACGAAGGAGTCTTGACGTGACAACCCTTTTCGACAGCTACCGGCTCGGCGACCTGACGTTGCCCAACCGGGTGGTGATGGCCCCGATGAGCCGGGTCCGGGCCGCCGCCGGTGGCCTGGCGACACCGTCGATGGCGACGTACTACGCCCAGCGGGCGACGGCCGGGCTGATCGTGGGCGAGGGGGTGCAGCCGAGCCTGATCGGGCAGTCCAACCCGGGGACGCCGGGGCTGCACACCGACGAGCAGGTCGCTTCGTGGCGGCCCGTGACCGCGGCCGTGCACGCCAACGGCGGGCGGATCTTCGCCCAGATCATGCACGGCGGGCGCGTCTCCCATCCCGACACCACCGGCCTGCAGCCGGTCGGCCCCTCGGCCGTGCCCGGCGTCGGGGACGTGTTCACCCCGACCGGTCCGCAGCCCATGCCGGTGCCGCGTGCCCTGGAGACCGCCGAAGTGCCCGAGCACGCCGAGTCGTACGCACTGGCCGCGCGCCGCGCCGTCGACGCCGGTTTCGACGGCGTGGAGCTGCACGGCGCCAACGGTTACCTGATCTCGCAGTTCCTTTCCACGAACGCCAACCTGCGCACCGACCGCTACGGGGGCTCGGTGGCCAACCGGATCCGGTTCGCCGTCGAAGCGGTGTCCGCCACCGTGGACGCCGTCGGCGGCGCCAGGACCGGCATCCGCCTCTCGCCGGGCGCGAAGTTCTGGGGCGTCGAAGACGCTGACGTTCCCGAGCTCTACGCCGCGCTGCTGACCGAGCTGGCCCGGCTCGAGGTGGCCTACGTCCATCTCGAAGCCACCGCCGACGAGGAGGTCCTGCTCGGCCTGCGCCGTGCGTGGCCGGGCACCCTCATCATGAACCCGGTGTATCCGATGGGGCCGAAGCAGGCCGGAAAGGGCGAAGCCGATCACTGGCTCGGGCTGGGCGCCGAACTCATCAGCTTCGGCCGCGCCTTCATCGCGAACCCCGACCTCGTCGAACGGCTGCGGACCGCGCTTCCGATCGCGCCCGTCGACGAAGCCACCTACTACCAGGGCGGCGACGCGGGCTACCTGACCTACTCCGCCTACCAGTACACAGCCTGACACAATCCTTTATGGACACTCAGGTCGCCGAGTCCGTTGCTGGAGGGTGCTTCCCCGGCGCTCGATGCTGTGAAGGCCTACTTCACGGCACTTCGGCGGGCGCGGGGAGTGTGACGTGAGGGGTGCGTGGTGCTGGCGGGCTTGCCATGGCGGGTGGGGTGGCGCGCCGCGGCCCTGGCTGTCGGGGGCGGCCCCGAGGGGCGGGGGCTAGAGAGCGGCGGTGTGGGGGGGGGGGTGGCCTGGGGGGGGGGGGGGGCGCCCGGCGGCCGGGGGTGCCGCCACCGCTCCGTGGGGTAGTTAAAGGGAGGGCACGGTCGCGTCCGCGACGTTGGGCGGGGAGGTCCGAGGGACGCCCTGGGTGCATCCACTGCACCCAGGGGCACCCTTGTCGTACCCAACGCACCCAAGGACGCCCTTGTCGTACTCCAGGCCCGGTGGACCGCAGGCAACCTCAAGCACATCCACGGCCCCAGCAGTCTTGGCGAGAAAACCGCGACCTCGGGCACGGACTGACCACGCCGGGTCAGTCCAGCGCGGGTTCCGACGCTCGGAGTGTCGACGGGATCGGCTTGCCCCGCGGCGGAATCGCGTCCGCCTGAGCCGGATCGATGTGTCGCAACGAACCGTCCGCGGCCGTACCCGCGATCGCGAGCATCGAGGCCAGTGCCGACCGGATCTGCTTCTGCTCGTACGCCGCGCCCTGGTCGCTCAGCTCGATCAGCACGCTCCCGCTGCCGCGCAGCCCGTAGGCGTTCCTGGCGATTCCCTCGTAGTCGCCGCCGGGATACTGCGACACGTTGCCGCCCACCGCTTCGATGGAACGCTTGGCCACCACGGTGATCTGCTTCGCGAAGTCCACTTCGGACGGCCGGGTGGCCGGGTGGGTCGGCCACATCGCGGACGCGGTGATCTCGCGCCCCTCGTCGTCCTGGTAGCGCCCCTGCATGTGGTAGTCCACCACGATATCGGGGTCGAAGGCGGTGTACCGGCGCTGGATCAGCCCGGCCTCCGTGGCCGGATTCCGCGCCGGGTCCAGCGAGGGATTGTGGTAGCGGTTGATGTCGTAACCCTTGCCGCGCTCCCCGAACTCCGGTGTCGCGGCCGGGTCGTAGTTGTACCGCCAGTCGTGCTCGTGCCCGTCCGGGTTCGCGCGCACCACGATGTCCACGGTCACGCGCGAAAGCAGCCACCGCTGCCACGCGCTGTGCCCCACACCGGCGTGGCGCAGGAACTCGAGCGCGGCCGGAGTGCCCAGCGGTTCGTCGCCGTGCTGCTGGGTGACGTACTGGACGCGCACCGCCCCGTGGCCCACCCGCGCCGCCCACACCGGACGGTGTTCGTTCGTCCGGCCGATCTCGGCGAGCCGGATCTCGCCGTGGCTTCGTCGCGTCAGTTCGCGCAGTTCGGCGGCCAGCCGCGCGGTGTCCGGACGGGGATCGACGGCGGTGACGGCCGCGACGGCGTCCGCTGGAGTGTCCACAGTGGCCAGTGCGGTGGCCGGTGCGACGAGCAGGGCGGCCCCGGTGAGCGCGGCCAGCAGGGCGATTCGCGGCTTGTGGGTCATGGTGTCCGAGTATGGGCGGGCCGGGCGAAGGTCAACAAGGTCCGTTCGGCGGCACCTGCCCCCGGCGGTAAAGCGGTCGTGTTTTGTCGGTCGTGGGATCTATCGTGCGAGGGGTGGGAGAGTCAGCGGAAGATCCGGCACTGGTCCAGGCGAAGGCCCTGGTCAAGCGGTTCGGCGCGTTCGAGGCCGTGCGGGGCATCGATGTCGAGGTGCGCCGGGGCGAGGCCTTCGGGTTCCTCGGCCCGAACGGCGCGGGCAAGTCCTCCACCATGCGCATGATCGCGTGCGTGTCCCCGCGCACCGACGGTGAGCTGCGGGTACTCGGGCTGGATCCGGACGTCGCGGGCCCACGCGTCCGCGCGCGGCTGGGCGTGGTGCCGCAGCAGGACAACCTCGACGTCGAGCTGACGGTGCGGCAGAACCTGCACGTCTACGGCCGCTACTTCGGCCTGTCGCGGGCGGCGGTCCGGCGCAAGGCCGAGGAGCTGATGGAGTTCGCGCAGCTGTCCGATCGCGCCGACGATCAGGTGGAACCCCTCTCGGGCGGCATGAAGCGGCGCCTGACGATCGCGCGTTCGCTGGTCAACGACCCGGAGCTCCTCCTGCTCGACGAGCCGACGACCGGCCTCGACCCGCAGGCCCGCCACCTGCTGTGGGACCGGCTCTTCCGGCTCAAGGCCCAGGGCACCACGCTCATCGTCACGACCCATTACATGGACGAGGCCGAGCAGCTGTGCGACAGGCTGGTCGTCATGGACGGCGGCCGGATCGTCGCCGAGGGTTCGCCGTCGGAGCTGATCACGCGCTACTCCACCCGGGAGGTCGTCGAACTGCGCTTTCCCGCGGGGGAACAGGAAACCGCCGCCCGCCGGGTCGAGGACCTCGCCGAGCGCGTCGAGGTACTGCCCGATCGCGTCCTGCTCTACAGCATGGCGGGGGAGGCGACGCTCGAACAGGTCCACGCGCGCGGGCTGCGACCGCTGTCCAGTCTCGTCCGGCGCAGCTCGCTGGAGGACGTCTTCCTCCGGCTCACCGGCCGGACACTGGTCGATTGACGATGGGGGGAGGGGGTGGTGTGCTCGCGGAACGCGCTCGCCGGTGCCCATCGTCAGGTGTCTTGTGGGGGTGCAACCCCCACACCCCGCCCGGGGGCACGCCCCCGGACCCCCGGCCTGGGTCGCCTGGCGTACCGGGATCGCCTTGTGTGCCAGGGAAGAAGTCGTCATGAGTTGCTTGGGGAGGGATAGTGTCGTCGGTTAGTTCCACCGGTCGGGTCGTCGGGGCGTGGCACGGGGCCTGGTTGCGGGTCGAGGGGCACTGGACCTGGTACCGGCGCTACTGGCTGGCCACGCTGTACTCGACCGGGCTGCAGCCCGTCCTGTTCCTCGCGGCGATGGGTCTCGGCTTCGGCTCGCAGGTGCGGGCCGGGCCTGTCACCGGCGGGCTGTCGTATCTCGCGTACGTCGCTCCCGCCATGCTTGTGGCGGGCGCGGCGCAGCAAGGGATCGGCGATTCCAGCTACCCGGTGCTGTCCGGGTTCAAATGGCAGCGCGACTACCTCGCGGTCACGGCCACCCCGGTCTCCCCGGGACAGGTGCTCGGCGGGCACATCATCTGGACGGCGATCCGGCTCACCCTGTCCGGGATCGTCTACGCCGTCATCGCCGCGTTCTTCGGCGCCTGGTCGAACGCCGGGGTGCTCGCGGTGATCGTCGCGGGCACGGTCACGGGGCTCGCCTGCGCCACCCCGATGGTGGCGATCGCGGCGAAGACGTTCGACGAGGGCGTGCGGTTCGGGCTGATCTTCCGCTTCGTGGTGATGCCGATGACGTTGTTCTCCGGCACGTTCTTCCCGATCACCCAGCTGCCGCTCGTGCTGCGCTGGCTGGCCTGGATTTCCCCGCTGTGGCACGGAACCCAGCTGTCCCGCGCGGTCAGCGTCGGCGGGGTGGGCGGCTGGGCCGCGCTCGGGCACCTGGCGTTCCTGGTCGCGTTGTTCGCCGTCGGCTGGGCGTGCGCGCACCGTTTCTTCTACCGACGTCTGGTGGTGTGAGATGACTGTGCTCGCCGAACCCGCACGCCGCGGCCTGCTGCTGCGTATCCTGCCGCCCGCCCTCTACAGCGGCAGGCCGTCCGCGGTCATCGAGCGGTCGGTGGTGGTGTATCGCCGCGCGTGGATGATTCTGGTTTCCGGCGTCTTCGAGCCGTTCTTCTACCTGCTCGCCTTCCAGCTGGGCTTCGGCAAACTGGTCACCGAGGTCACCGGCCCGGACGGTCACCCGATGAGTTACGTCGCCTTCGTGGCGCCGGCGCTGCTCGCGACCTCGGCGATGAACGGCGCGGTCTACGAGAGCTACAACATCTTCTTCAAACTGCGCTACGGCAAGCTGTACGACGCCATGCTGGCCACCCCGCTCGGCCCGCTCGACATCGCCGCCGGCGAGATCGGCTGGGCGGTGCTCCGCGGCGGGCTCTACTCGCTCGCGTTCCTCGGCGTGACAGCGGCGATGGGCCTGCTCACCTCGTGGTGGGCGCTGTTGCTGCTCCCGGTGGCACTGCTGGTCACCTTCGCGTTCGCGGCGGTCAGCATGGCACTGGTGACGTTCCTGAAGTCGACCTCGCAGTTCGACTACATCAACCTCGTGCTGATGCCGATGTTCCTGTTCTCCACCACGTTCTTCCCGCTGTCCGTCTACCCGGAACCGCTGCAGTGGGTGGTGCGGTGTTTCCCGCTGTACCACGGGATCGAGCTGATGCGCGGTCTCGCCATCGGCGCGCTTTCCCCGGGAATGCTGGGAAATCTCGCCTATCTGCTCGCGCTGGCGGTGATCGGCGTGATCGGCACCACCCGCCGCATCGGCAAGCTCCTGCTCACCTGACGGTCCGGCTCACCGCCGCGGTTCACCCCTGCGCCCGTCCGGCACGGCGGCCCTCGGGTATGCCCGTCCACCGAAACCGAGGGACGCCCTGGCCGCAGCCGCCCGCCGGGGACGTCGCGAACGCTCCATTGAGGACGGTGAACGTCGCGGACGGAGCGTTCGCGACAGACAACGCCGCTGCCCGAAGCCACGAGCGTCACGATGTCCTTACATCCCTCGGGCCTGCCGAACACCGTGAAGGACCCCTTCACGGCACCACGATCCACAAAGGACACATCCGGAGCGCGTGAGCAGGCCGCGGCGGATCAGCGATCCGGGTCCGGATGCCGCGGCCGCGGCGCGACCGCGGCCAGCGCGTCCACCATCCCGTGCCCGTAGAAGCCGTTGTAGCCCTCGTACCCGGCGCAGTAGGCGTCCTGCAGCCCGTCGCCGGTCAGGTCGTAGTCGGCGGGACACGGCATCGGCATCGCGCTCGACTCCAGTGCACGCCGCAACTGCCGTGGCCCCTGCCCCGGCTGCGTGGAGGCGAGCAGCGCCAGGACCCCGGCCGCGTGCGGCGCCGCCATCGACGTCCCGCACAGCGGCGCGTACCCGCCGGGCACGGTCGAGACGACGCATCGCCCGGCCTCGCCACCCGGTGCGGTGACATCGATCACGCCCAGGCCGTAGGAGCTGTAGCCCGCCTTGACCCGGTCCGCGCCCACCGCCGACACGGACACGACGTCCCGCAGGCCCGCGGGCAGCGCCTCGCACCCACCGCCGTCCATGGGGGTTCCCGACCGGGGCGACGGCGTCAGGTCGACGGCTTCGTTCGTGGCCGCCGCGACGTTGAGGGTCCCCGCCGACGTCGCGTACTCGACCGCTCTGGCCAGCACCTCGTGCACCACGCCGTGGTCGTTCCCGCGCACACAGGACAACGACCACGGGTTGACGAAGAAGCTGCTGTTGGTCACCCGCATGTGCCGGGCCGCGGCCCACATCAGCCCGCACACCGCGGCCTCCGGGTCGGCGTAGCCGCGGTCGTCGATCACCTTCACCGACGCGACCCGCACACCGGGCGCGACCCCGGTGACGCCCTTGCCGTCGTCCGCGGCGGCGATGATCCCGGCGACGTGCGTGCCGTGCGCCGACGTCGTCGGTGCCCACGCGGCCCGCGCGGTGTCGGGTGCGCCGGTCAGGCACCCCGCCGAATCGTCGGCGTCGACCGCCGCGGCGAGATCGGGGTGGTCCGGGTCGATCCCGGAGTCCAGCACGCCGACCACGACGTCGCGGCTGCCACGGGCGACGTCGTGCGCCCACGGCGCGTTGATCGCGCGCATGTCCCATTGCTCACCGGTGAGGTCCGCGCCGGGCACCCGCGCCGGGTCCGTGGGCGCGAGGGTCGCCCTGGCGGGCTGGGGCCGGACCGCGCCGCCGTTCGCCCGCTGGCTCGCGAGCCGCTCGGCCTGCGCGCTGAAGGTACGGCTGGGACCCACCCTGGCGGCGAAGCCGGGATCGGCCGAGGTCGCGACCGCCACCGCGATCTGGGGGTAGTACGCCGTGGTGTCCCCGCAGTCCCGTGCGATCCGCGAACGTGCGACGTCCTCCGCGGTGCCGCGATCGAACGCGACGACGTAGCGGAGCGCCCTGCCGGTGTCGGCGCACGCGGGTTCGTCGGCGTTCGCCGGGGTCACGGCCGTGACACAGGTGCTCAGCACCAGCATCGCGCACACGGCCGCACGCCGCGGCCGCGCCAGCAGGGACACCGGACCTCCCACCGGGGTGCGGGAACGGTGGACGCGCCTCTCGGGCGTCCCGAGCCGCACGCTAGCCACCCCGGCGCGACCGGACAAGCTTTGCCGGGAAGTTCCCCCGGCCGGTGGGCCCCGGCGCGCCCGCGCGGCCTGCGACGGACACCGACTACACCGGACCGGTGTGCTCATGTGGGATACTTGCGGTGGCCGCTGGGCCGTGGGGCATCCGTGAGAGGCGGTGCCTGCGGTGTTGTGGCCCGGTGGTGTGCAGAACCGGCACACGCGCGTCGCCGCCCGTTAGCCCGGGCGGCTGGACGACGTGGCGGGCGGCCAGGGGCCGCGGGCGGGGACGGTGCGCCGCCGAGGAGACCTTGCCGTGTGCGGCACATCGGACCGGTGGCGCCGTCGCGGCTGTTGGCAAGGATTCCCGTCGCTGGTAGAGCACCAGGGCGGAACGAACAGAAAGGGGCCCCTGCGCGGCCGCGTCGGCCGGTGTGAGCCGGAGACGCGCCCGGGGGCGGAGGAGACAACATATGTCGAACGCGGATACACCCGCCGAGAGCAGCGGCGGGAATCCCGCCACACCCACGACCGGTCCGCTGGCCGAGCTTCCGGCCCGGATCCGGGTGCACGCACTCGCGAAGCTGCTCGGCTCGAACAGCCGTGAACTGCTGGCCAAGCTCGCCGAGCTGGGCGAAACCACCCGTAGCGCCCAGTCCAGCGTGACTCGTGAGGTGGCGCTGCGCGTCGCCGCTGCGCTGGGCGCCGTCGAGGATCAGGCGGGGGAGACCCCGGAGACCACCGAAACGCCCGAAGCCGCCGCGCCGGAGCCGGTGGCCGCACCGGCCGCCGAGCCCGCGCCGGAGCCGGAGACCCCGGCACGCCGGGCACCCGCGGCGCACCTGCCGGTGTTCGCCGCGCCGTCGCCGGTGTTCCTGCCGCCGGAGCCGCCCGCGGCGAAGCCCGCCCGCAAGCCCGAGCCCGTCTTCGCCGCCGGCGAGGAGCCGGCCGAGGACGAGGCCCAGGCGCAGGAAGAGACCGCGGCCGTCGAGCAGAACGCCGACGACGAGGGCGACGACGCGGGCGGCAGCCGCCGTCGCCGTCGTCGTGGCCGCCGGGGCCGTGGCCGCGGCAAGGGCGGCGACGAGGCGGGCGAGACCGACGAGCAGACCGAGCCCACCGCCTCTTCCCCCGAGCCCCGTAAGCAGGGCAAGGAGGAGAAGGCGGCCAAGGGCGAGAACGCCGAGCAGGCCGAGAGCGCGGAAGCTCCCGCCGAGGCGGAAGCCGACGCCGAGGGCGAGAGCGGCAGCAAACGCCGTCGCCGCCGTCGCCGCCGCAAGGGCGGGGACGACGGGGAGACCGCCGAAGCGACGGGTACCGACGACCCGCCGAACACGGTCACCCACGTCCGCCAGGCCAAGGCCGAGCCCGAGCGCCCCGCCCGCGACGAGGTGCGCAGCGTGCGTGGCTCGACCCGGCTGGAGGCCAAGCGCCAGCGCCGCCGGGACGGCCGCGAGGCGGGCCGCCGTCGCGCTCCGATCCTCTCCGAGGCCGAGTTCCTGGCCCGCCGCGAGTCGGTCGAACGCACGATGGTCGTCGCCGAGAAGGGCGACTCGACCCAGATCGGCGTGCTCGAGGACGGCGTGCTGGTCGAGCACTTCGTGACGTCCTCGGGCAGTGGCTCGATCGTCGGCAACGTCTACCTGGGCCGCGTCCAGAACGTGCTGCCCAGCATGGAGGCCGCGTTCATCGACATCGGCCGCGGCCGCAACGCCGTGCTCTACGCGGGCGAGGTGGACTGGGACGCCGCCGGTCTCGAGGGCAAGGCCCGCAAGATCGAGCAGGCGCTGTCCACCGGCGACAGCGTGCTGGTGCAGGTCACCAAGGACCCGGTCGGGCACAAGGGCGCCCGGCTGACCACGCAGATCTCGCTGCCGGGCCGCTTCCTGGTCTACGTGCCCGCCGGCGGTGCCACCGGGATCTCGCGCAAGCTGCCGGAGAACGAGCGGCGCCGCCTCAAGGACATCCTCAAGCGGATCGTCCCCGAGGACGCGGGTGTGATCATTCGCACAGCCTCGGAGGGCATCAGCGAGGAGGAGCTCGACCGCGACGTGCGGCGGCTGAAGGCGCAGTGGGACGTCATCAAGGAGAAGGCCGACGCGGGTTCCGCCAAGAAGGGCGGCGCCCCGGTCATGCTCTACGAGGAGCCGGACCTGCTGGTCAAGGTCGTGCGTGACCTGTTCACCGAGGACTTCGGCAAGCTGGAGATCCAGGGCGACCGGTCGTGGGAGACGATCCACGGCTACGTCCAGCACGTCGCGCCGGACCTGACCGACCGCCTCAAGCGCTACACCGGCACCGGCGACGCCTTCGCCGAGCACCGCATCGACGAGCAGATCACCAAGGCGCTCGACCGCAAGGTCTGGCTGCCGTCGGGCGGGTACCTGGTCATCGACCGGACCGAGGCGATGACGGTGATCGACGTCAACACCGGGAAGTTCACCGGATCGGGTGGCAATCTCGAGGAGACGGTGACCCGCAACAACCTGGAGTCGGCGGAGGAGATCGTCCGTCAGCTCCGGCTGCGGGACATCGGCGGCATCATCGTGATCGACTTCATCGACATGGTGCTCGAGTCCAACCGCGAGCTGGTGCTGCGGCGGCTGACCGAATGCCTCGGCCGCGACCGCACGCGTCACCAGGTCGCCGAGGTCACCTCGCTGGGCCTGGTCCAGATGACCCGCAAGAAGATCGGCACGGGCCTGCTGGAAGCGTTCTCGACGCCGTGTGAGCACTGCAAGGGCCGCGGGGTGGTCGTCTCGACCGATCCGCGTTCCGCGCAGGGCAACGGCTCGAACGGCGGTTCCAACGGCCACAACCACGGTGGCGGGGAGAAGAGCTCGCGGCGCTCGCGCGGCCGGAACAAGGCCGAGGAGCAGCAGCACACCGAGCCCGCGCCGAAGACCGAGCCGGTGCACCCGGCGCCGACCCCCGAGCAGCGGGAGTCGGTGGTCTCCGCGGTCCAGGCGATGGCCAAGGCCTCGTCGAAGACCAAGGGCGAGCACGGCGACCAGCCCGAGCACGACGTGCCCGCCGAGCCCGCGGGCCTGAACGGGCACGCCAGGGAGGAGACGCCGGTCGCCGAGCCCGCCAGGGAAGTGGCGGGCGAGCCCGTGACGACCCCGGCGGACGAGGTTCCCGTGGAGCGGGAGGAACAGGAGACGCCGAAGGCTCCTGAGCCCGCTGAGACCCCTGTGACGTCCGGTGCCCCCGAGGCGCCGGAGGCGGCCGACGAACCCGAGGTCAGCGTCCCGGCACCCGCCGTGCGCTCGACCCGGCGGCGTCCGCGCCGTGCCGCGTCGCGCCCGGCGGGACCGCCGGTGCACGCGTCGGAAAAGAGCTAGTGAACAACTAGGGGACCCCGGTGCACACGCACCGGGGAACCCCACGTAACCTGTAGTACGGCCTGCCACCAGAGCAGGCCGCTGCGCGAATCCTGGACCGCCTCCCCGGCGGGCCGATAGCGCTAGCCCCCACCCATTGTCGAGTAATGCAGGAGACTTCCGTGTCGGCGTACGCGATCGTCAAGACCGGCGGCAAGCAGTACAAGGTGGCCGTCGGCGACGTCGTCGAGGTCGAGAAGCTCGAGGGCGAGCCGGGCACCGAGCACACCTTCCCCGCCGTGCTGTTCGTGGACGGTGGCGAGGTCACCACGGACGCCGACGCGTTGGCGAAGGTCTCGGTCACCGGCAAGGTCGTCGAGCAGACCAAGGGTCCGAAGATCCGGATCCACAAGTTCAAGAACAAGACGGGCTACCACAAGCGCCAGGGTCACCGGCAGAAGCTGACCCGCGTAGAGGTCACCGCCATCTCCCAGTAAGACTTCTCCGGATCTTCGCAAGAAAGAGGACCGAGCTATGGCTCACAAGAAGGGTGCGTCCAGCTCCCGCAACGGTCGTGACTCGAACGCGCAGCGCCTCGGCGTCAAGCGCTTCGGCGGCCAGCAGGTCAACGCGGGTGAGATCCTCATCCGTCAGCGCGGCACCAAGTTCCACCCCGGCGTGAACGTCGGCCGTGGCGGCGACGACACGCTGTTCGCGCTGGCCGCCGGTGCGGTCCAGTTCGGCGAGAAGCGTGGCCGCAAGACGGTCAACATCGTGCCAAGCGAAGCCTGAGTTCGGCTTCGTAGTAGACCTCTGACGAGGGGTGGGGCCGGAATATCCGGCGCCACCCCTCGTTTGTTTGTGTAATCCCCCTTCTCGCGAGTGAAAGAGGCAAGTCATGGCGTCCCGGTTCGTGGACCGCGCGGTGATCCACCTGACCGCCGGTGACGGTGGGAACGGCTGCGCCTCGGTGCACCGCGAGAAGTTCAAGCCGCTCGGCGGTCCCGACGGCGGCAACGGCGGCAACGGCGGTGACGTCCTGCTCGTCGTGGACCCGAACGTCCACACGCTGCTGGACTTCCACTTCCGCCCGCACGCCAAGGCGGGCAACGGCAAGATGGGCCAGGGCGGCAACCGTGCCGGCGCCGCGGGCGAAACCCTGGTGATGAAGGTGCCGTCCGGCACCGTCGTGTTCACCGAGGACGGCGAGATGGTCGCCGACCTGATCGGCCCCGGCACCACGTTCGTCGCCGCCCAGGGCGGCCGCGGCGGCCTCGGTAACGCCGCGCTGGCTTCGAAGGCCCGCAAGGCGCCCGGGTTCGCGTTGCTCGGCGAGCCGGGGGAGAGCCGGGACCTCGTACTGGAACTGCGCTCGGTCGCCGACGTCGGCCTGCTCGGCTTCCCCTCGGCAGGGAAGTCGTCGCTGATCTCGGTGCTGTCCGCAGCCAAGCCGAAGATCGCCGACTACCCGTTCACCACGCTGGTGCCCAACCTCGGCGTGATCACCGGCGGCGAAACCGTCTTCACGATGGCCGACGTGCCGGGCCTGATCCCCGGCGCGAGCGAGGGCAAGGGCCTCGGCCTCGACTTCCTGCGCCACATCGAGCGCTGCGCGGTGCTGGTGCACGTCGTCGACTGCGCCACCCTCGAGCCCGGCCGCGATCCACTGTCCGATGTGGACGCTCTGGAGGATGAGCTCGCCAAGTACACCCCCGGCCTCGGCGGGAAGCTCGAGGAACGTCCGCGCGTGGTGGTGCTGAACAAGATCGACATCCCGGAGGCCGCCGAGCTGGCCGAGATGGTGCGTCCCGAGTTCGAAGCTCGCGGGCTCAAGGTGTTCGAGGTTTCCACGGCGTCGCGCAAGGGCCTGCGGGAGCTGACCTTCGCCCTCGCCGCGATCGTCGAGGAGTACCGCGAGGCGCAGCCGGTGCTGGAGCCCGAGAAGATCGTGCTGCGGCCCCTCGCCGTCAACGACGAAGGCTTCACCGTCGAGGTGGACCCGGAGGAAGAGGGCGCGTTCGTCGTGCGCGGCGCCCGCCCCGAGCGGTGGATCCGCCAGACGAACTTCGGCAACGACGAGGCCGTCGGCTACCTCGCCGATCGGCTCAACCGTCTCGGCGTGGAGGAGCGGCTGGCGAAGCTCGGCGCGGTGCCCGGCAGCCCGGTCACCGTCGGCGACGTCCAGTTCGAATGGGAACCCTCGACGCCGGGCGTCGTGGAGCATCTGTCCGGGCGGGGCACCGACGTCCGCTTGGAGCGCAACGACCGCGTCAGCGCGTCCGAGCGCAAGGAGGCCCGCCGGATTCGCCGCGACGGGCCGGACGACGTCGAGGACGCGGAGTGACCGAGACGCGGCAGGCGGTCGCGTCCGCGCGGCGCCTGGTGGTCAAGGTGGGCTCGTCCGCGCTGACGACGGCGGGCAGCGGGCTCGACGTGTCCCGATTGGACGCTCTGGTCGACGCGATCGCCGCGCGGGTCGCGCACGGCACGCAGATCGTGCTGGTGTCCTCGGGGGCGATCGGCGCCGGGCTGGCCCCGCTGTCGCTGGCCAAACGCCCCCGCGATCTCGCGAGCCAGCAGGCCGCCGCGAGTGTCGGCCAGCTCGCGCTGGCGCATGCCTACGCCGAATCGTTCGGGCGGTACTCGCTCACCGTCGGGCAGGTCCTGCTGACCAACGACGACGTCGTGCGGCGCGCGCACTACCGCAACGCGCAGCGCACGTTCTCCCGGCTGCTCGCGCTCGGTGCGGTCCCGGTGGTCAACGAGAACGACACCGTGGCCACCGAGGAGATCCGCTTCGGGGACAACGACCGGCTGGCCGCGCTCGTCGCGCATCTCATCGGCGCCGACGCGCTCGTCCTGTTGTCCGATGTGGACGGACTGTACGACGGGGATCCGCGCGGCGGCGCCACTCGTCGCATCGACGAGGTCCGTGGTGCGTCCGATGTGGACGGAATCACCGTCGGCATGTCCAGCTCGGGTCTCGGCACCGGGGGCATGGTGTCCAAGCTGGCCGCGGCCCGCACCGCCGCCGCGGCCGGGATTCCGGTGCTGCTGGCGGCCGCGGCCAACGCCACCGACGCGCTGACCGAGGCCAAGGTGGGCACCGCCTTCACCGCGGCGGACACCCGGTTGTCCGCGCGGCGGTTCTGGCTCGGGTACGCCGCCGACGCGACCGGCAAGCTGCGGCTGGACGACGGCGCGGTGGCAGCCGTCGTACGCCGCCGCCGTTCGTTGCTCGCGGCCGGGATCACCGGGGTGGACGGCGATTTCCAGGCAGGCGACGTCGTCGACCTCGTCGACCCGCGCGAGCGTGCGGTCGCCCGGGGCGTCGTGGCCTTCGATGCAGGCGAGTTGCCCGACCTGATCGGGCGCTCCAGCCATGAGCTGCCCGCCGAACAACGTCGCGAGGTCGTGCACGCCGACGACCTGGTCCCACTGCGCTGAGAACGCGGCGAAATCACATGGACACGGCGTGCGGGGCGTTGCTAGCCTCGCCGTCGTGAACAGTCCCGAGGCGAACAGACTGTAGCCACCGGCCTCCGGTGGCTCTCTTGCGTCGGCGTGCCGACGGCCCGCGACCGATCCCGGTCGCGGTGTGCCCGGCGCGACCCCAGCCACCGGATCGCCGTAGCCGAAATCAGGTTCTTTCCCGCGGTGGCCACGTGTGTCCTTTGTGGACTCGTGGTCCGCCGTCGTCTTGTCGACCCTCGATGTGGTTGCGGAGTCTGTTCATGCCTTTCGCCCTTTACCTGCTCGGACTGGCGGTGTTCGCCCAGGGGACGTCCGAGTTCATGCTTTCCGGTCTCGTCGCGGACATCGCGGCCGATCTGCACGTGTCCGTTCCCGCCGCCGGGCTGCTGACCTCGGCCTTCGCCGCCGGGATGGTGATCGGTGCCCCGGTGATGGCGTTGCTGAGCCTGCGCCTTTCCCGGCGTGGCGCGCTCGTCGCCTTCCTGAGCGTCTTCGTGGTCGTCCACGTGCTCGGCGCGGTGACCGCCGATTTCGGCGTCCTGCTGGCCACCCGCGTTGCCGGGGCGCTGGCCAACGCCGGGTTCTGGGCTGTCGCGCTGGCCGCCGCGAACGCGATGGTCAAGCCGGAACTACGCGGCCGCGCGACGTCCATTGTGGTCAGTGGGGTCACCGTCGCCTGTATCGCGGGCGTCCCGGCCGGTGCGCTGATCGGCCAGTTCTTGGGCTGGCGGTCGGCCTTCTGGGCGGTCGCCGTGGTCTCGCTCCCGGCCCTTTTCGCGATCCTGCGAACGATTCCCGGTGGCCGCCCGGCGTCGGCGGAAACGAGTGCGCGCAAGGAACTCCGCGTGTTGCGTGAGCCCCGGCTACTGGTCGTCCTGCTGCTCGGCGCGCTGGTCAACGGCGGGACGTTCGGTACCTTCACCTATCTCGCGACGCTGTTCACCACGGTCGGCGGGCTCGGCGTCGGCTGGGTGCCCGCCCTGCTCGCGCTCTTCGGTGTGGGCTCGTTCCTGGGCGTGACACTCGGGGGCAGGCTCGCCGACGTCCGGCCCGGTTTGGTCCTGTTCGGCGGAAGCGCGGCCCTGCTGCTCGGCTGGATCCTGCTGGCGGTCACGGCCGCGAACCTCGTCGTCGCGATCGCGCTCGTGTTCGTGCTGGGCGTGCTGTCGTTCGGGGTCGGGTCCACGCTGATCCCGCGCGTGTTCGCGGTGGCTCCCGGTGCCCCGACGCTGGCAGGTGGCCTGGCCACCGCCGCGTTCAACGTCGGGGCCGTGGTCGGGCCGTGGTTCGGCGGGCTCGCCATCGGCACGGCGCTCGGTTATCGCGGCGCCCCCTGGGTGAGCGCGGTGCTGGTGGCCCTCGCGCTCGCCCTCGCCGTCGCCACCCAGCGCTTCCCCGAGCGCCGCCGCGCGAAGGCCGACGCTACGGCTTGAGGTGGCCGACGACGCGCGCCAGCTGGTCCGCGTAGGCCCGGGCGAAGTCGGGGGAGCCCGGATCCTGGCCGGTCAGCGCGCGGACCACCCGGGGCAGCGCGAGCGCCGCGCTCGCGGCGGACATCAGGATGAGCAGGAGCGTGGCGGGGTCGACGTCGTCCGGGAAGTCGCCCGCGGCCTGGCGGGCCCGGACGTAGTCGACCTGGTGCCGCAGGAATTCCCGCTGTTCCTCGACACCGACGGCGTCCGGCGCGCCGTCGGTCAGGTTCTCCCAGAGGAACAGCCTGCCGAGGTCGACGTCGCCCAGCCCGGCGGCGGCGAAGTCGCGGACGACGTCGGCCAGCGGGCGTCCCGGATCGGCCAGCGCGACGTAGTCCTGGTTCATCGTGCTGGTCAGCTCGGTGTACAGGCCTTCCTTGCCGCCGAAGTAGTACGAGATCAGCTGCTTGTTCACGCCCGCGCGTGCCGCGATGTCGCCGACCCGTGCCGAGGCGAACCCCTTCGCGCCGAACTCGGCTTTCGCGGCTTCGAGGATCCGCGCCTTCGTGCGTTCGGGGTCGCGTTTGCGCTCGTCCGGGCGCGGCGAGCGGCGGGGAGTCGGTTCGGCCACGGGACCAGCCTAGTCGCTGACTCTATCAGCTTCAGGGTTGACTTAATTATCCGTGAGGATGATTATGAGGTGGGCGAGAGGAGCTGAAGATGACCACGAGGATCGCCGTCATCGGCGGCGGCACGGGCGGGCTGTGTCTGGCGCACGGACTGCGAAAAGCAGGACTGGACGTGGCCGTGTACGAGCGCGGCCGGACCCGGGCGGAGCGGCTGCAGGGCTACCGGGTGCACATCAACCCGCACGGTGCGGCGGCGCTGCGCGCCTGCCTGCCCGACGAGCAGTGGGAGAGATTCGTGGCCACCTGCGGACGGCGTGGCGGCGCCTTCGCGTTCGTCACCGAACAACTGCGCGAGCTGGTCGTGATCGACGACGAGGGCGGTCACGACCCGGCGTCGGCCCATCATTCGGTCAGCCGGATCTCCCTGCACCAGGTCCTGTCCTCGGGTCTCGACGGAATCCTGAACTACGGCAAGGAATTCGTCCGCTACGAACAAGGCCCGAGGTCCGTCACCTGCCATTTCGCCGACGGCAGCACGGCCGAGGCCGACCTGGTGATCGGCGCGGACGGCGCGAATTCCCGGGTACGCAAGCAGTTCCTGCCGCACGCGGACCGGGTCGACACCGGGATCGTCACCGTGGCGGGGAAATTCCCGCTCACCGACGAGACCCGGTCACTGCTTCCGCGACGGCTGACGGGCGGGCCGAACCTCGTGATGGCGCCGAGTGGCCTCGGGATGTTCACCGCCCCGCACGAATTCGGTGGCACGGCGGTGAACGACGAGACCGCGGAGATCGACCCGATCCTGTTCGACAACACCGGTTCCTACGTCATGTGGGCCTTCGGCGCGAACGCGGCACGGTACCCGGCCGGACTGTCCGAACTGGACGGTCCGGGCCTGCGTTCGATGGTGCTGGAGCGCGTCCACGGCTGGCATCCCGGGTTCCGCCTGCTCGTCGCGGACAGTCCGGGGGAGACCGTGACGCGGATTCCGCTGCTCACCTCGGTTCCCGTGAAGCCGTGGCCCACCGGCCCGGTGACCCTGCTCGGCGACGCCGTGCACAGCATGACCCCGTTGCGCGGGATCGGGGCGAACACGGCGCTGCGGGACGCGCGGTTGCTGTGCCGTAACCTCGTCGCGGCGCACCGGGACGGCGGCGACGCCGGTGCCGCCGTCGCGGATTACGAACACCGGATGCGCGACTACGGATTCCAGGCCGTGCGTGCCTCGGCCCGCAGTGCGGACCAGTTCGTGTCCGAGAATCGCTTCGGCAGGGCGATGGCTCGCGGTGTGCTGGGCCTGATCGGCTCGGTGCCCGCGCTGAAACGCCGCATCTTCAGCGAGCAGGGGAATTCCTGATCCGTTCCACGATGTAATAACCCTAAATGCCGCTTAAGTTTTCTGGCGTTCATGGCGGCCGGCCGTATCGTTGCGGTAAGCGGTTCACTGGAGAACCGCCGAAGCGTGAGGGGGCATCATGCTGGAAGTATTCGTGATCCTGGGCGTCATCATCGTCGGTCTGCTCGCGATCGCCGTGGTCGTGGACTTCAAGGACCGCAACCGGAGGGGGCGTCCGCTCGCCAGGGGGAACGGCCTCGGCCAGGCCCGCCGCGACGACGTCAACCAGAACCCGCAGACCGGTGACCAGGGCGGCTACCTGTACTGGAGCTAGAGCCGGCCGGGCGTGTCGATGCCGAGCAGTGACAGGCCGAGCACCAGCGTGCGCGAGGCCAGCGTCGCCAGCCGCAGCCGTGACGCGCGCAGTTCGTCCGTCGGCGCCGTGAGCACCGGGCAGCGCTCGTAGAACCGGGAAAACACCACCGCGGTTTCGTACAGATACGTGCACAACTTGTGCGGCGAGTAAGACGACGTCGCGCTGTGCACGGCCTCGCCGAAGCGGAGCAGGCTCAGCGCCAGTGTCCGCTCGGCGGGGTCGTCGAGCAGCACCGGCGAGTCCGGTTCGGGTTCGCCCGCGCGGGCCAGCAGCGAGCGGATCCGGGCGTTCGCATACTGGAGGTAGACCGACGTGTTGCCCTCACGCGCGAGCATCCGATCCCAGGCGAAGACGTAGTCGCGCTCGCGGTCGCCGGACAGGTCCGCGTACTTGATCGCGCCGATGCCGACGGCACGGGCCACCTCCCGCTGGGCATCGGCGGGCAGTTCGCTGCGCTCCGCCACGACGGACTCGGCCTGGCCGACGGCTTCGGCGAGCAGATCGGCCAGCTTCACGGTGTCGCCCGCCCGGGTCCGCATCGTCTTCCCGTCCGCGCCGAGCACCGAGCCGAACCCGATGTGCTCGGCGTGCTGCGTCGTGAGCCACTTCGCGTCGCGGCAGACCGCGAAGACCATCGCGAAGTGCTGCGCCTGCGGTGCACCCACGACGTAGAGCAGGTCGGTGGCGCCGCGCTCGGCCGTCCAGTACCGCAGCGTCGCGAGGTCGGTCGCGGCATAGCCGTAGCCGCCGTCCCGTTTCCGGACAATCAGCGGGAGCCGATCGCCTTCCCGGTTGCGGAATCCGTCGGGGAACACGCACACCGCGCCGTCGCTGACCTCGGTCAGCCCGGTGGCCTCCAGATCCGCGACGACCTTGGCGAGGTACGGGTTGTAGAAACTTTCGCCGTAGAGGTCGGCGTCGGTCAGGGTGACGCCGAGCAGGGCGTAGACCTCGTTGAAGTGCCGTGTCGACTCGTCGACGAGTCGCTGCCAGGTCGCCAGTGTCTCGGCGTCGCCGCCCTGCAGCAGCACGACGCGTTCGCGTGCCCTGGTCGCGAAGGCCTCGTCGGTGTCGAATTTCCGCCGCGCGGCCCGGTAGAACGCGTCGAGATCCTCGATCCGGCCGCCCTCGTGCCGCTCGTCGAGCAGCTGCTCGATCAGCATGCCGAACGGGGTGCCCCAGTCACCGAGATGGTTGTGCGGCAGCACCTCGTGCCCGGCGAACCGCAGCAGCCGGGCGAGCGCGTCGCCGATCACCGTCGACCGCAGATGCCCGACGTGCATTTCCTTCGCGACGTTCGGGCTGCTGTAGTCGAGCGCGATCCGCCGCGGGGCCGTTGTCTTCGCGACCCCGAGCCGGGGATCGACGGCGATCGCCGCGACGCGCTGTTCCAGCCACTCGCGGCGCAGGACGAAGTTCAGGAACCCGGGGCCCGCGATCTCCGGTGGCTCCGCGATCCCGCCGAGGTCGACGTGCTCGGCGATGAGGGCCGCCACTTCCCGCGGCGCGCGGCCGGCCCGTTTGCCGAGGCTCATCGCGAGATTGGCTTGGTAGTCCACGCCTTCACGCGTGGACACCTGGATCAGCGCCTCGTCGGGAGTCAGCGTGATGTCCAGTGCACGGGCGACGGCGTCCACCACGCGTCGTGCCAGTTCCTCGCTCACCTCGGCTGTCTGCATGGTGTCCCTCCTTCGTCCTCGTCGCGGAATTCGCAGGGTAGCGGGAGGGAACGCGCGGTGACGAAGGATTTAGCGCAGCTCGCTGCCGCGCGTCTCGGGGAGTACAAAGTGGACAGTGGCATGCCTTCACCTGACGTTCGGACTGCCCTCTGCCGGATCGCCAGCCGGTTCGGAAGTTTTCCTTGCGTGCGGTCCTAGCGGCGCCACTCGACCAGTTCGTCCAACTGCAGGCGCTGCTGCCGGAACAACTCGCGCCGCACGCCGTCCTCCTCCGGCGCGTACCCCAACGTCACGACACCGGCGAGCCCCCAGTCGTCCGGCAGCTCCAGCAACTCGCGCAGCCCTTCTTCGTGCGGGCCGAAGAACCCGGTGGCCAGGCCCTCGTTCGCGGCGGCGAGTTGCAGCAGTACGAGCAGGCTGCCGCTGTCGAACCACCAGTACGGCACCGGCCAGCCGATCTCGGTGCCGTCCTCGTTGATCTTGTCGGGCTTCCGGTATCGCTCGTGGTAGGACTCCTCCCGCACGCACAGGGCGATGAGCACCGGTGCCTGGCGTACCCATTCGGGAAAGCCCACGCGGCCGTACTTCGGGTCGTAGAGGTCGGCGATCCGGTCCTGCAGCCCGGCGTCGGTGATCACGAGCAGCCGGTGTCCCTGGCTGAATCCGGCGCTCGGCGCCCGGTGGATCACCTTGACGATCCGCCTCAGCACCTCGTCGTCGACGGGGTCCGGCCGGTAGGTGCGCACCATGTGGCGTGCCTTGAGCACTTCGGCGAAGTCCATGAACTCATCGTGTCAGCGAATTGCGGGCCGGTGTACTCCTTTCGTCGTCGGGTTGTCCGGTCGTCACGCCGTGCTGGCGAGCGCGAAGGGCAGGACAGCGGGTGCGCCCGCCTGGCGCAACAGCCGGGACGCCAGCGTCATCGTCCAGCCGGTGTCGATCACGTCGTCGATCAGCAGAATCGGCCCCGCCACACCGGAAATCCGCTCGGCGACTTCCCCGGCCAGGCTCAGCCGCCGCCACAGATCGGCCAGCCGCTGAGCGCTGTTGGCCTGCCGCGGCGGCGGACCCGCCGACTCCAGTGCGCCCAGGTATTCGAGCCGCCCGATCGAAGCCAGCCGGGTGGCCAGGCTGTGCGTGAGCCGGGGCCGGGTCGCCGAGGGGATCTCGACCACCGCGACCGGCCGCTCCGCCCACTGCCACGCGGCCAGCACCTTGACGCAGGCCTGGAACACGCCGTCCGGGACCTCGCCGTCCTTCGCCGTCGTTCCGACGAGCTCCCGCAGCCGGGTGCCCCAGCCGACGTCGGTGAGCCTGCCGAGCACCTGACCCGGCTCGGCCTGCTCGGCGGCCGCGATCCGCCCCGACAGCGGGACGTCCAGCGCGGACATCCCGCTGGGCCACTGCTTGCGTTGCGCCACTTCGACTCCCGGCCGCTCCAGCCGTTCGCGGGTGGCGACCACGCTGTCCTCCGACACCGTCGTGTCCCAGTGCTCGCCGGTGCAGTTGTCGCAGCGCCCGCACGGCGCCGCCTCGGGGTCGTCGAGCTGACGACGGAGGTACTCCATCCGGCACTCCGTCGTGCCGAGATAGCCGAGCATCGCCTCCTGCTCGGCGGTACGGGCCGTGGCTACCCGCGCATACCGCTCGCGGTCGTAGTGCCAGTCCTGCCCGGTGCTCTCCCATCCGCCCTTGACCCGCCGGACCGCGCCGTCGACGTCGAGGACCTTCAGCACCATCTCCAGCCGCGTCCGGGACAGCTCGACGGTCGGCTCCAGCGCGGCTGTCGAAAGTGGACGGTCGGCGTAGGCGAGCGAGTTGAGCACCTGGGTCACCCGCAGCTCGTCCGGGAAGGCCAGCGAACCGAAGTACGCCCAGATCGCCCTGTCCTCCTCGCCGGGCAACAGGATCACCTCCGCGCGCTCCACACCGCGACCGGCACGCCCGACCTGCTGGTAGTAGGCGATGGGGGAGGATGGCGCGCCGAGATGCACCACGAAACCGAGATCCGGCTTGTCGAACCCCATCCCGAGCGCGGACGTCGCCACCAGCGCCTTCACTCGGTTCTCCAGCAGATCGTCCTCGGCGGCCTGGCGGTCGGCCGGATCGGTCTTCCCGGTGTAGGCCGCGACGCGGTAGCCCCGCTCGGCCAGCAGCGAGGCCACATCGTGGGCGGCCGCGACGGTGAGCGTGTAGATGATTCCCGAGCCTGGCAGCTTTTCCAGATGCTCGGCGAGCCAGGCCAGCCGTGCCTGCGGGGTCGGCAGCCGGCAGACCGACAGCCGCAGGCTTTCCCGGTCGAGGCTGCCGCGCAGCACCACGGTGTCCCCGCCGGTGCCGATGCCCAGCTGATCGGCCACATCGGTGGCCACCCGGTCGTTCGCGGTCGCGGTGGTGGCCAGCACCGGGACGCCGTCGGGCAGCTCGGCGAGCAGCGTGCGCAGCCTGCGGTAGTCGGGGCGGAAGTCGTGCCCCCAGTCGGAGATGCAGTGGGCCTCGTCGACCACGAGCAGCCCGGCGCTCGCGGTCAGCTTGGGCAGCACGGTGTCGCGGAAGTCGGGGTTGTTCAGCCGTTCCGGGCTCACCAGCAGGACGTCCACCTCGCCCGCCGCCACGGCCGCCTGGACCTGGTCCCACTCCTGCGGGTTCGCCGAGTTCATCGTCGCCGCGTGGATCCCGGCCCGCGCCGCCGCGGCGATCTGGTTGCGCATCAGCGCGAGCAGCGGCGAGATGATCACCGTCGGCCCGCTGCCGCGTTCCCGCAGCAACGCTGTCGCGAGGAAGTAGACCGCCGACTTGCCCCAGCCGGTGCGCTGCACGACGAGCGCGCGCCTGTGCTCGGCGACCAGTGCTTCGATCGCCGTCCACTGGTCCTCGCGCAGGGTCGCTCGCTCACCGGCCAGTGCCCGCAGGAGGGTCTCGGCTCGGTCGCGGAGAGGTGAGGTCGTGTCCACGTCCCCACGTCTACCCCATGCCACCGACGGACCTGTAATCGGCGGTGTCGCGACTGGACCGCTCGTGCCGCGAACGGGTAGATATGTGACGCAGATCACATTCAAACGGGCGTAATGGGGGTCACGGTGCCGAGTCTCCCTGGCAGACCGGTTCCCCTCGGGGGGAGGAACCGATCTCCGGCGGTTTCCCCCAGGCCGCCGGAACGCGGTGCGCGGGTGGCCCGGCCGGGGAGCGGCGGGCTATCCGCGCACCGCGTGCTTTCGGCGGCCGCGCTGTCAGGCTCTCCGCGCGCCGCGTCAGTCCCGTGTCAGCGTCATGTCGGCGGACCGGACGAACGTTCCCGGCATGGAGACCAAGTCCACCGCACAAGGGGCCCGGCCGCGCCGAATCGTCGAGCGGTTGCTGGCCGATCGCCATTCGCTGCCGCTGTCGATCACGCTGCACCTTCTCCCCGGCGTCCTGATCGTCGCCGTCTATCTGCTCATCGCCCGGCCGCTGACCAAGTCCATCGGCTATCCGCCGTTCCTGGGCTGGGCGATCGCCATGCTCCTGGCCCTGGCGCCGTTCGAACTCGGCCTGCTGCTGTGGCTGGGGCGCCGGCGAAACGGCCGTTTCTCGCTGCGCGGGGTGGTGCACTACCTGGACAAGCCGCTCTCGCGCGGGAAACTCGTTGCCCTCGTCATTCCCTTGATCGTGTGGTTCCTGGTGGTGTCGTTCGCGTTGATGCCCATGGACAGCTTCTTCTACGACCTGTTGTTCCGGTGGCTCCCGTTCGAGGGTGCGGGCGGCGGCCTCACCGACGGCCTCGCCGGATACCCGCACTCGGTCATGGTGGTCGCGCTGGCGGTGTGCATTCCGCTGACCGGGCTGGCCTTCCCGGTCATCGAGGAGCTCTATTTCCGGGGCTTCCTGATGAGCCGCCTGTCCCGGTTGGGGCGGTGGGCGCCGGTACTCAGCACGGTGCTGTTCTCGCTGTACCACCTGTGGTCTCCCTGGGTTTTCCTGTCCAGGGTTGTGTTTTTCTTCCCGGGGCCGTGGTTCGTCTGGCGGAAGAAGGATCTGCGGGTGTCGATCGGGATGCACGCGGGCACGACTTTCCTCCTCCAGACGCTCGGTACGCTCGCCCTCCTGCTGAACCTCCTGCCGTGACGCGCGCTATCGCCTGCGGGAGATGGCGACACCGGCCAGGCACAGCACGCCGCCGATGAGCCCGAATGCCGTGGGGATCTCGGAGAGCAGCAGCCACGACAACAGCACCGATGCGGCCGGGACGGCGTAGGTCACCGCGGACAGCCGACCGGCGTCCATGCGGCGCAGCGCGTAAGCCCACGCGGTGAACCCGACCGCCGTGGGGAACACGCCCAGGTAGCCGGCGCCGAGCACCGCCGGTGTGGAAGCCACCCGCAGCTCGTCGATCAGCTGGGGTGTCCAAGGCAGCAGGACCACGGTGGCGACGACGCAGCCGAGCCAGATCGCGGTCAGCCCGTCGACGTGGCGCAACGCCACCTTCTGGATCATGACGCCCGCGGCGTAGAGCGCGGCGGCCAGCAGGCACAGCAGCACGCCCGACGCATCGCGCTGGGTGGTGGCCCCGGTCGCGATGATCGCGGCTCCGCCCAGCGCGACGAGCGAGCCGACAATGAGAGAGCGCGAGAAGCCTTCGCCGAGAAGCTTCCCGGCAGCGATGGCGACCAGCAGCGGCGCGAGGTTGACCAGCAACGCCGCGGTCCCGGCGTCGACGTGTCGTTCTCCCGCGTTGAGGGCGACCGTGTAACCGGCGAGCCACAGCACTGCGTACGCCGCGATCAGCAGGAAAGCCTTGCGGGACAAGCGGATCCGGACCGCCCGCTTCGCCACCACGATCACGGTGAGCGTGACGGCCGCGACGCCGAGCCGCAACAGCGCCAGCGGCGCGGGGGACAATGCGTGCCCGATGCCGCGGATGGCGACGAACGACGAACCCCACAGCACCACCGCGAGCCCGGCTGCGGCCGCGATCTTGCCGATGTCGGTTTTGCTGGTGCCGGTGGGCCGGGCGGTATCGAGTAGATCGGTCACCCAGGCATCGTCGCCCGCGTCTTCTGTACAGCACAAGCGACGAGTTCTGTACCTCTGTTAAGTAGCGCTGTACAGTCGCGGCATGCTGGACATCCCACGGCTCCGCGTCCTGCGGGCGGTCGTCGCGACGGGTTCGATCCGCGCGAGCGCCTCCGCACTCGGCTACACACCGTCGGCGGTGAGCCAGCAACTCGCCGCGCTGCAACGGGAAACCGGCCTGCGGCTGTTCGAACGGTCCGGTCGCGGCATCGAGCCCACCGCGGCGGGCCGGACCCTGGCCGCCGAGGCAGACACGTTGTTCGAGTCGTTCAGCCGGGTCGAGCGGGTGGTCGGCGATCTGCGCGCCGGACGGGTCGGCAGCCTTGCGATCGGCTACTTCGGCTCGGCCGGTGCGACATGGCTGGCGCCGACCGTCGCCGCGCTGCGTGCCGAGTTCCCGGACCTCCGGCTGGACCTGCTGCTGACCGAGTTCACACCGGGCGACCCGGACGTCGACATCTTCGTCGAGGAGACCGGTGCCGAACGTCCGGCAACCATCGAGGTGCGCAGACTCGCCGAGGACCCCTATCTCGCCGTCGTCCGCGTCGACGACCCGCTCGCCAGCGTGCCGGAGGTGCGACTGGCGGACCTGGCCGAGCGGCATTGGGTGGACAACGATCTGCGCGAAGGGCCGTGCCGCCAGGTGCTCCTCAACGCCTGCGCGCAGGCCGGGTTCTCCCCGGGTTTCGTGGTGGAGACACACGACTACCGGACCGCGATGTCCTTCGTGGCAACGGGAATCGGGCTGACCGTGGTGCCGGCGCTCGGCATCGGCGAACTGCCGGAGGGCCTGACCACCGTCACGCTGACGGCCCCCACCCCGGTCCGGCATCTGAGTCTCGCGGTGAAGAAGTCGATCGCGCGGCACCCCGCCGCCCGCCGCGCCGTCGAGCTGCTGGAAGGGCTGGTGTGCGCGGGGAATCCCGAGCGGGCTAGCCGGTTTACCGGACGCTCTCCGGAACTTGCCCGAGGGCCCGCTTGAACGCTGGGCGCCACGCCCCGTTGTCGCGAACGCTCCGTTCGGGACGTTGATCGTCGCGAACGGAGCGTTCGCGACGATCAAGGCCGATGAAACCAGGTGAGGCGAGAGCCGCGGAGCCCTAGCTGAGGTGGTCGCGGAGCGCGGTCCAGGTGGCGGGGCCGGTGTGGAGGACGCCGCTGGCGTCGCCGAGTTTCGAGTCGCGGATGGCACGTCCACCGTCAGGCAGCTCCGCCAGTTCGACACATTCGCTACTGCCGTCGCTGTTCTGTCCGCTGTAGCTGGACTTGCGCCAGGTGAGCCGGGTCGGTACGCGCTTGCCGGTGTGTGCCACGGTCGTCACTTCCAGTCAGTCGATGAGTCGACCGAAGGTGCCCGCCGCGTCGTCGATGAGGGTCTTCGATGCCTCGAACGGCAGTGCCGACACCCGTTTGTGGTCGAACACCAGCCTATACGGCTTCGTCGTGGCGGGGCGATCCCGGTAAAACGTCTCCTCGACACCTTCGACGGCGACCATGTCGCTGTTCGGCTCATCGTCGAAGCCGATCAGCGTGAAGTCTCTGCCCATGCCGGGATGAGCGCCGCCTTCGTTGGGCTGAACCTGGATTTCGATATGCCGCTTGTCTGCCTGCGCCCGAAGATGGCGGAGCTGGTCGCGCATCACCGTTGGGCCGCCGACCGCGAGGCGTAGCGCCGCTTCGTGGATGATCACGCGGACGGTCGGTGGTGGATCCGCTGCGAGCACGTCCTGCGTGGCCTTCCGAACGTCGATCAATTCCTCCCTTCGCTCGGGATCGATGAAACCGCTCTCGGCGAACAGCGCGCGCATGTAGTCCTCGGTCTGGAACAGGCCGGGAATCAGCAGTGTCGCGACGATCAGGATCTCATCCGCGTCCTTACTCAGCTCCTTGAAAGTACGGGTCTTGAGCGGCACGAACCCCGGATACTCACTCCTCGTCTGCCGGATCTCGCGTGAGAGCTGAAGCCAGGCGTCGGTCTCCTCCGGCGAGCAGTGGTACGCGCTCGCGAGCAGCAGGATCTTCGCCTTGTCGATGCGGGTTTCGCCCTTTTCGATCCGGTGCATCGTGCGGACGGCGACGTCGAGGACTTCGGCGGCGGCTTCGACGGTGAGCCCCGCGCGCTCGCGGAAGGCGCGCTCGGCCGCGCCGACCTGGCGTTTCTTGCTGGTCGAGGTGTTCTTGCCGGGTGGCATCAGTGGGGTCGCTCTTTCGTGTCAGTCGGCTGGGATCTACGGTCAGTATGGCAGCTCAAAGTGGTCAGAGTCACAACTTCACTCTAAAGTGGCAGTGTAAAACTGTCACTGACATGTTTACATGGGCATCACCAAACCCCAGGCGAGGGAGAGATGATGGCCGTGTTCCCGGAACAGCGAGAAAGGGTGTCCGTGTCGATGATCATCGACGGCGACACCGCCATGACGTGCCGGATCGAATCGGAGGAAGACCTGACCTTCACGATCGGCTCCGCGCTCGAGTCGTATCTGACGTTGGACCACGTCGCCGCGCGGCGGTTCCGGGACCTGCTCGGGACGGCGCTGGCGGAGGTCGCCGCCGGCGGGGGTGCGCCGGGCCGGTGAGGCACGCGGCCCCGGTCCGCGGTGTATAGGCTCACCAGTCATGTCACCACGGCGGATCGGGGTCATGGGCGGCACGTTCGACCCCGTGCATCACGGCCACCTCGTCGCGGCCAGCGAGGTCCAGTCGCGGTTCGCGCTGGACGAGGTCATCTTCGTGCCCACCGGTCAGCCGTGGCAGAAGGCCGACAGGGTGGTCACCAAGGCCGAGGACCGGTACCTGATGACCGTCATCGCGACGGCGTCCAACCCGGTCTTCTCGGTGAGCAGGGTGGACATCGACCGCGGCGGCCAGACGTTCACGGTCGACACCCTGCGCGATCTGCACGCCGAGTATCCCGACGACCAGCTGTTCTTCATCACCGGCGCGGACGCGCTCGAACAGATCCTGACCTGGCACCGCGCCGACGAGCTGTTCACCTACGCGCACTTCATCGGCGTGACCCGGCCCGGCTACCGGCTCAACTCGCATCACCTGCCCAGCGGCAAGGTGAGCCTCGTCGAGGTGACCGCGATGGCGATCTCCTCGACGGCCTGCCGCGAACGCGTCGAGCGGGGCGAGCCGGTCTGGTACCTCGTGCCCGACGGCGTCGTCCGCTACATCGCCAAGAAGGACCTGTATCGCAAGGACGAAGGTGCGTGATGCACGGCATGTCGGTGCCGCCGGGTACGCTCTTCGGGCGCATCCCCAACGACAAAGGAGCACTGTGACAGCCACGTCCCAGGCACGGGAGCTGGCCGTAGCGGCCGCGCACGCCGCGGCGGACAAGAAGGCCAGCGACATCGTCGTGCTGGATGTGTCCGAACAGCTGGTGATCACCGACGCCTTCGTCATCGCCTCGGCCCCCAACGAACGGCAGGTCGGCGCGATCGTCGACAACGTCGAGGAGAAGCTGCGGATGGCCGGGCACAAACCGGTCCGCCGTGAGGGCGCCCGTGAGGGCCGCTGGGTGCTGCTCGACTACGTCGACGTCGTGGTGCACGTCCAGCACCAGGAGGCGCGGGTCTTCTTCGGCCTCGAACGGCTGTGGAAGGACTGCCCGCGCATCGAGGTCGAGGGCCTGGCCGAGCCCGGCGAGGCGGAAGACGTGGACGAGGCTCAGTGAACCCCCGGCGGCTGGTGCTGTGGCGGCACGGGGAGACCGACTACAACGCCGCCGGACGGATGCAGGGGCATCTCGACTCGGCGCTGACCCCGGTCGGCTGGAACCAGGCGCGTTTCGCGGTGCCGGGGCTGGCGCGGTTCTCGCCGGAACTCGTCATCGCCTCCGACCTGCGCCGCGCCACCGACACGGCCACCGTGCTGACCGAGGCGCTCGGCGTCCAGCTGCGCATCGACAAGCGGCTGCGGGAAACGCATCTGGGCGAGTGGCAGGGCCTCACCGGCGAGGAGGTCGACGCGGCCTATCCCGGCGAGCGCGACCGCTGGCGTGCCGATGCCACCTGGGCCCCGCCCGGCGGTGAGTCCCGGGTGGACGTCGCCGAGCGCGCGATCGAGGTCGTCGCCGACCTGAGCCTGCCGAACTCCGGGGCAGGCGACACGGTCCTGCTGGCGACGCACGGCGGGCTGATCATCGCGCTGACCGCGAAGCTGCTGGGCCTGCCCGTCGAGGTGTGGCCGTCGCTGGGCGGGATCGTGAACTGCCACTGGGTCGAACTCGTCCAGCGGGACGGGAAGTGGCGGCTGTACGCGTACAACGCGGGTATCACCGGCTGACGATGGGGCCACGCCTGCTGGTGTTCGGCGATTCGCTGAGCTTTCACGGACCCGAGGGGCCGTGTGCCGCCGACGAACCCCGGCTGTGGCCGAACATCGCGGCCGAGGCGCTCGGCGGGAGCGCCGATCTCGTCGCCGGTTTCGGCTGGACGGCGCGGGACGCCTGGTGGTCGCTCATCGGCGATCCGCGGGTCTGGGCCGATCTGCACCACGTCGACGCCGTTGTCCTCGCCGTCGGCAGTATGGACACCCTGCCCTCGCCGCTGCCGACGTATCTGCGCACCGGACTGCGGTATCTGCGGCCGGATCCGGTCCGCAGGCTCGTCCGCAAGGCGTACCTCGCGGCTCAGCCACGGCTCGCGATCGCGTTGCGCGGCCGTCCCGTCGTGCTGCCCGCGAAGCTCACTGTGCACTACCTCGACACGGCCGTCGGGGCGTTGCGCATTCTCCGGCCGGAGCTGCCGATCTTCGGGATGCTGCCGTCGGTTCACCGCGCCGCCGCGTACGGCGGCGTGCACACCGCGCATCCGGGCGCGACCACCGCGCTGGCGGAGTGGGGCGCGCGGGCGGACGTGCCCATGCTGGACCTCCCCGCCGTCGTCGGCGAGCATGTCCGCGGCGGGCACGGGAACCCGGACGGGATGCACTGGGGCTGGGCGGGGCACGCCGCGGTCGGCGACGCGATGGCGAAGCTGATGACGCCGTCCCTCACACCCGGCCACGTAGGCTGACGCGCGTGTCGGTCGCGGTAGTCACGGATTCCACCGCCCACCTGCCAGAGGGGTTCGCCGAGCGCAGCGCGGTGCGGGTGGTGCCCCTGCACGTCCTGGTGGACGGTGCGGTGTCCCTCGACGGCACCGAGATGGGCCCCGCCGCGCTCGCCGAAGCGTTGGGACAGCGGAAGATCGTCACCACTTCGCGGCCGACGCCCGCCGAATTCGTCGCCGAGTTCCGCGCCGCGCTGGACGCGGGTGCCGACGCCGTCGTGTCGGTGCACCTGTCCCGCGAGCTGTCCGGCACCTGGGAGGCGGCGGTGCTGGCGGCGCAGGAGGTCGGGCCCGATCGGGTGCGCGTGGTCGACTCGCGGACCACCGCCATGGGCCTGGGTTTCGCGGCCCTGCACGCCGCCGGTGCCGCCGCGGCCGGAGCGTCCCCGGCCGAAGTGGAGGCCGCCGCGGTGGCGACCGCCGAACGTTCCGAGACGCTGTTCGTGGTGGAGACGCTGGACTACCTGCGCCGGGGTGGGCGGATCGGCCCAGCGGCCGCGCTGCTGGGCACGGCGCTCGCGGTGAAACCCGTGCTGCACATGGACGACGGCCGGATCCGGCCACTGGAGAAGGTCCGCACGATGAACCGCGCGGTGGCGCGGCTGGTCGAACTCGCGGTGTCGGCTGCTGGGCAGGGCGAGGTCGAACTCGCGGTGCACCACCTCGCCTCGCCGGAGCGCGCGGTCGAACTGGCCAACCGGCTGGAGGAGGCCGTGCCCGGCTCGTCCGGCTGTGTTGTTTCGGAGATCGGCGCGGTGATCGGCGCGCACACCGGCCCCGGTGTGCTCGGCGTCGTCGTCCAGCGCGCGATCGGCTGAACCGCCTCCTGACTGTCCACAGTAGACACCGGCGTCGGGGGCGCACTGAAGGCGTCCTTCACCGCGTCCAGTGCACTGAAAGCGCCCTTCAGTGCACGGGGCCTTGATCCGCCGGATGCGGGGTTTCGCTGCCCCGGCCGCCGCACCGAGGGACGCGCTTGTCGCACTCAATGCACCGAGGGACGCCCTTGTCGCAACCAGCCCCGCGACCCATCACGAGCACCGCGGATCCCGGTGCAGCCCACCGTAGACGCCTCCCAGCGCGCTCCTCCGCGACGGACACCGCCGCACCGAGCCCGAGCAGATGGGTAACCCGCCAGCATCGCATCCGGGTACGACGGAAACCGGTCGAATCCGGCCGTGCCCGGGCGATCTGTCCACAAGACCCCACTTGTCCACAGCCGCGCCGATTTCCCCTGCCGGACGGCTTCCGGCTGTCCTAACGTCGATCGTGTGTTCGACCCCGCCGCCCGGGACCCGGGCTCCTCCGTCAACGCCAGGCTCGCGTGGCTGGCCGATCAGCTGTCCCCGGACGCCCCTGCGATGGGCGCCGGTGGGCGGCTGGTCCGGCGCTGGCTGCCCGCGGGGCTGGCGGGTGGCTCGGCGGGCAAACGCCGGCTCGTGCTCGGCGCTGTCCTCCTCGGTGTCGTCTTGCTGGTGGTCGGCGCGGTGGCGCTCTTCGGCGGCAGGCCTGCCGCGGAGAGCCCGCCGGGGCTGCCGAGCGCGAAACCGGTCGCCGAGCAGCCCCAGCAGCCGAAGACCGGTCTCGTGATCAGCGTGATCGGCCGGGTTCGGTCGCCGGGGCTGATCACCCTGCCCGCGGGCGCACGCGTCGCGGACGCGCTCCGTGCCGCCGGTGGCCCGGAACCCGGCACCGATCCGAGCGCGCTGAACCTGGCCCGGCGGCTGACCGACGGAGAACAGCTCGCGGTCGGTGTCCCGGCGCCGGCGGCGGCCGGGCCCGGCGGAGCGGGCGCGCCACCGGGCAAGGTCGATCTCAACGCGGCCACGGCCGATCAGCTCGACACCCTGCCGGGTGTCGGCGCCGTGATGGCCCGCCGGATCGTCGAATGGCGTACCCGGCACGGCGGGTTCGCCAGCGTCGAGCAACTTCGCGACGTCGAAGGCATTGGCGAAGCGAAGTTCTCGAAAATCCGGGAGCAGGTGAGCGTCGGATGAGCGCGGGGCTTGGCACACCGGAGACGCGGCGGCCGCCGCCATGGTGGCGTGCGCAGGATCCCCGGCTCGTCCCGGCCGCGCTGGCGGTGTGGGGCGTGACGCTGGCGGCGCTGCTCGGCACGTGGTGGGTGGCCGTGGCAGGGGGAGCGGTCACCGCGATCGCCGGCGCGGTGGTGTTCTGGCGCCGCCCGTCCTGGCGAGCGGCGGCGGGTGCGTTGCTACTGCTCGGGTTGGCGCTCGCGGGTCCCACTGCGATGCGTGTCCGCGACGCGGAACAGGATCCGTTGCGCGCGGCCGCCGTCCATGGGGCTCCGGCCGTGCTGCGGGTGGTGGTCACCGAACGGCCGAAACCGGTCCGCTCGGCCGGGTATGCCGATCGTCAGGCCGGTGCCCGGTCGGTCGTGCTCCCCGCCGAGGTGACCGCCGCGGAGGTCGCGGGGCGGCGCGCCGAGAGCACCGGCCGTGTCTTGCTGCTCGCCCCGATCACGCCATGGTCGGGCCTGTTGCCCGGTCAGGCCGTGACGGTCTCCGGGCAACTCGGGCCCGCGCGTGGCGCGGAACTGATTGTTGCGGTGCTGTCGGTGCGTGGTCCGCCCAGCGATGTCGGTACCGCGCCGTGGTGGCAGCGGGCGGCCGAGTCCTTGCGCGCCGGTCTGCACCGGCTGTGCGCGAGTCTCCCGGAAGAACCCGCCGGTCTCCTGCCCGGTCTGGTCGTCGGGGACACGAGCGCGTTGCCGCCCCGAGTCGAGCACGAGTTCGTCTCCTCGGGGATGTCCCACCTCACGGCCGTCAGCGGTGGGAACCTCGCGATCGTCTGCGGCGCGGTGCTGCTCCTGCTGCGCGTGCTGCGGATCGGGCCACGTGCCTCGGCGATCGCGGCCGGGCTGTGCCTGGTCGGATTCCTCGTGCTCGCGGGGCCGGAGCCGAGCGTGCTCCGGGCCGGGGTCATGGGCGCGGTCGGCCTGCTGGCACTGGCGCTGGGCAGACAGGGCTCGGCCTTGCCCGCGCTGGCCTTTTCGGTCTGCGCGCTGGTGATCTGGGATCCGGCGATGGCCGTCGACTTCGGCTTCGCGCTCTCGGTGCTGGCCACGGCCGGGCTGGTTCTGCTGGCGCCGCGGTGGGCGGACGCGATGGTGCGCCGGGGCGTTCCGGCGGGCTACGCCGAGGGGCTGGCCATCCCGCTCGCGGCGTTCGTGGTCACCGCGCCGGTGCTGGCGGGCATGGCGGGTTCGGTGAGTGTGGTGTCGGTGCTGACCAACGTGCTCGCGGCGCCGGTGGTGGCACCGGCCACCGTGTTCGGGGTACTGGCCACCGTCGTGGGGCCGTGGTGGCCCGGCGCCGGGAACGTGCTGGTCCACCTGGCCGATCCGGAGGCGCGGTGGCTGATTCTCGTGGCGCGGCACGGCGCGCGGGCACCCGGCGCGGTCTTGGACTGGCCCGGCGGCTGGTGGGGCGGTCTGCTCGCGGCGGCGCTGCTCGCCGTCCTGGTGGTGGCGTTGCGGCTGCGCCGGATCCGGGTACTGGTGACGGTGCTGCTCGCCGTGGTGCTGCTGGTGTTCGTTCCGGTCCGGGTGTTCGCCCCGGCCTGGCCACCGGACTCGTGGGCGATGGTCGAATGCGATGTGGGCCAGGGTGACGCGCTGGTGCTGGCGACGGCCGAGCGCGGCCGGGCGGTGGTCGTCGACACCGGGCCCGAACCCGGCCCGGTCGACGAATGCCTGCGACGGCTCGACATCGACCGCGTGCCACTGATCGTGCTGAGTCACCTCCACGCCGATCATCTGGGCGGGCTGGTGTCGGTGTTCGAGGGCAGAACGGTGGGCGCGGTGGCGGTCGGGCCGGGCAGGGCGCCGGGCTGGGCCTGGCGGCAGGTCGCGGAGGAAGCCGGACGCCATGGCGTGCCCCTCCTCGAACTGAGCGTCGGGCAGCGGCTGGAGTGGCCGGGGCTGTCCCTCGACGTGCTCGGGCCGCGATACGTTCCGGCGCGCTCGGCCACCGAGCAGGACGGGACGATGGTCAACAACAGTTCGGTCGTGCTGCGCGCGGGAACGCCTGCCGGGCGCGTGCTCCTGACCGGTGACGTGGAACTGGCGGCGCAGGCCGATTTGCTGGCAGGGGGAGCGGATCTGCGGTCCGAGGTCTTGAAGGTCCCGCACCACGGGTCACGGTATTCGCTGCCGGACTTCCTCACGGCCGTCGCGCCCCGCGTCGCGATGGCCAGTGTGGGCGCGGGAAACCGCTACGGCCATCCCAGCAAGTCCACTGTGGACGCTCTGATCGCGTTGGGGGCGTTGGTGACCCGCACCGACCTCGACGGGGACACCGCGGTGCTCCCGGACGGTGGCGGTCCGGCGGTCTCCCGCCGGGGCGAGCCGCGTGGCCCGCCCCGGCGGTGAACCGGCGTCAGTAGCCGAGGGCCTCGCGCACGGCGGCGGCCGACGGTGCGACGGTCGCCTTGGGGCCGACGTGGTCCTCGACGGCGTCGAGCGTCTTGAGGCCGTCGCCGGTGATCAGCAGGACGGTCTCGGCGTCCGGGTCGAGCTTGCCGGTCTCGATGAGCTTCTTCGCCGTGGCGACGGTGACCCCGCCCGCCGTCTCGGTGAAGATGCCTTCGGTACGGGCCAGCAGCCGGATGCCCTCGACGACCTCTTCGTCGCTCACGTCCTCGATCGCGCCGTTGGTGCGGTTGACGACGTCGAGCACGTACGGGCCGTCGGCCGGGTTGCCGATCGCCAGCGAGCGCGCGATGGTGTCCGGCTTGACCGGCTGGACGACGTCGTGCCCGGCGCGGAACGCGGCCGACACGGGCGAGCAGCCGGTGGCCTGGGCGCCGAACACCTTGTACGGGCTGGCTTCCACCAGTCCGAGCTGGCCGAGCTCGCGGAAGCCCTTGTCCACTTTGGTCAGCTGGGAGCCGGAGGCGATCGGCACGACGATCTGCTCGGGCAGCCGCCAGCCGAGCTGCTCGGCGACCTCGAAGGCCAGCGTCTTCGAGCCCTCCGAGTAGTACGGGCGGACGTTGACGTTCACGAACGCCCAGCTCTCGTGCTCGGCGGCGAGTTCGGTGGCGAGGCGGTTGACGTCGTCGTAGTTGCCGTCGACGGCGATCAGCGCGCCGTCGTACACCGCGGTCGTGAGGATCTTGGCGCGTTCCAGCGTCTTCGGGATCAGCACGACCGACTGCCAGCCCGCCCGGGCGGCCGCGGCGGCGACGGCGTTGGCGAGGTTGCCGGTCGAGGGACAGCACAGCACCTCGAACCCGAACTCGCGGGCGGCCGCCAGCGCGACGGCGACGACCCGGTCCTTGAAGGAGTGCGTCGGGTTGCCGGTGTCGTCCTTGACCCAGATCCGCTTGACCCCCAGCGCTTTCGCCAGCCGGTCGGCCCGGACCAGCCGGGTGCAGCCTGGCTCGGTGTTGGGGATCTCCTCGACGTTGGAGGGAACCGGAAGGAGTTTCTTGTAGCGCCAGATGTTCTTCGGGCCGGCTTCGATGTCCTCGCGCCGGACCCGGCCGAAGTCGTAGGCGACCTCGAGCGGCGAGAAGTCTTCGGCGGAGACGAATTCGGGAGCGAGCGGCTGCCGGTGACCCTCTTCCTTCGACACCAGTTCGACGGCCGGGCCCAGGTCCGGGGTCTTGGTGGTGGAGGTCGTGCCGAGGGTTGCGGTCATCGCGAGGTTCCTTTCCTCATCTGTCCCGCCGAGGCGGGCCGGAATTGGCACCGTGTTCGTCAGCTATCCCGCGATCGCGGGATGACAGGCTTTGACGCCGGTTGCCGGGGCTTCGTCGGGCCGTTCCCTCTGCCCCTCTGGATGAGCGGTATTCGGTTGTCGGCGCGCCGCTGGGCGCTGCCTCGGAACACACCGTACGGCATCCTGATCGGCTCGTGCCACGGTGGGCGCGCCGGTGTCACCGGAGCGGGCGTGTCGCCGGGCGGGTGAGAGGATCGGGGGGTGACCGCGCAAGCCACCGCCACCGCACCGCTGCATCTCGTACTCGGTGAGGAAGAACTGCTCATCGAACGGGCTGTCCGCGCCGCCCTGGACGCCGCCAAGGCGGCCGATCCGACCGCGGACATGACCAGGATGCGGGTGTCCGAACTCACAACGCCCGAACTCGCCGAACTGGTGAGCCCCTCGCTGTTCAGCGAGGGCCGGGTGATCGTCCTCGAGGCGGCGCAGGACATCTCGCAGGAGCTGTCCGACGCCGTGCTGTCCTACCTCAAGGCGCCCGCCGACGGGATCGTGCTGGTCGTCGTGCACACCGGGGGCGGCAGGAGCAAGGCGGCGAAGGCGCTGCCCGCCGCGCTGCGCAAGGCCGGGGCCCAGATCACCGAGTGTCCCAAGCTGACGAAGGCCGCCGACCGGGAGTCGTTCGTCCGCAACGAGGTCCGCCGGGCGGGCGGCAAGATCGACGGCGCCGGGGTGCTCGCGCTGATCGACGCCGTGGGCTCGGACCTGCGGGAGCTGTCGTCGGCGGCGACGCAGCTCGTCGCGGACTCCGGCGGCGTCGTCGACGAGCAGGCCGTGCGCCGGTACCACCGGGGCCGCGCGGACGTGACGGGCTTCGCGGTCGCGGAGAAGGCCGTGGCGGGGGACAGGGCGGCCGCGCTGGAGCAGTTGCGCTGGGCGATGCAGCTGGGGGTGCCGCACGTGCTCGTCGCCGACGCGCTCGCCGATGCCGTCCGCACCATCGCCAGGGTCTCCGCGGCCGGACGGGGCAACCCGAACCAGATGGCAGGGGAACTCGGCATGCCGCCGTGGAAGGTGCGCAAGGCGCAGGGCCAGTCACGCGGCTGGAACCAGGACGGTCTCGCCGCCGCGATGCGGGTCGTCGCTCGGCTCAACTCCGAGGTCAAGGGTGCCGCGGCGAGCCCGGACTATGCACTGGAGCGAGCTGTGAACGAGGTCGTCGCCGCCAAGGGCGACCACTGAGGCCGGCCGCTGAGGAGAAGGACACGCGGAAGGCCCCGGCGACCGAGGTCGCCGGGGCCTTTCGGAGAACGGCTCAGATGCTGTTCGCGCGCTTGGCCATCGCGGACTTCTTGTTCGCGGCCTGGTTGGCGTGGATGACGCCCTTGGTGACCGCCTTGTCCAGCTTCTTGGCGGCCTCGCGCTGCAGCTCGACGGCCTTGGCCTTGTCCCCGGACTCGGCGGCCTCGCGGAACTTGCGGATCGCGGTCTTCACCGAGGACCGGATCGCCTGGTTGCGCTGACGCGCCTTCTCGTTGGTGGTGATGCGCTTGATCTGCGACTTGATGTTGGCCATGGTGGCGCTCCTGTCGTGTACTCGGTGAGTTCGCTGCCGCGTCGCTGTGGCCCCGGCCACCCTCACGGGCGCCCGGGTTTCCTCCCTGACGGAATGCCGCACGACAACGAACGGAAAGCCTAACAGCCTGCTCCGGCGGCCTCGCGAGGGCCTCGACGTGATCGCTTACGCGTACTACGGTGGGTGGAGTCAGTGCCTAGGGTTCCGCCAGCGGCCCGCACCTGCGGGAGAGACAACAAGGGCCGGTGGGGCAGGTCCGAGCGGCACCATCGGCGGCTCAGGAGCCCGCCGTTCATCTGACGGGACAAAAGCCTGGAGGACCTGGGGTTTTCGCGTGCGCGAAAACCTCGAAAGGGTCCGATGAACGCCACCGCTCTGTCCCTCGTCCTCGTCGCCGCCGTCGTGCACGCCGTGTGGAACCTCGCCGCCAAGCGGGTCGGCTACGGCGGTGCCCGCTTCGTGTTCCTCTACTACACCGTTTCGGCCGTCGCGCTCCTCCCGGTCACGATCGTCGTCCTCGCCGTGGAAAACGAACGTCCACAGTGGACTTGGCTGCTGGCCGCGGCGGTGACCGCGCTGCTGCACGTCGGATACGGCGTGGTGCTGCAACGGGGTTACGTCGTCGGCGATCTTTCGGTGGTCTACCCGCTCGCGCGGGGTACCGGCCCGCTGCTCTCGGTCATCGCGGCGGTCGTGCTGTTCGGTGAGCACCCCGGCTGGCTCGGGCTGGCCGGCGCCTTCCTGGTGATCGTCGGCGTGCTGGTGATCAGCACCGGGCGCCGGGACGGGGAGACCGATCCGCGGGCCCGCCGGGCAGGGATCGGCTACGGCCTGCTCACCGGCGCGTTCATCGCGGGCTACACGCTGTGGGACGCGCACGCGGTGACCGGTCTCGCCGTCCCGCCGATCGTCTACTTCGCGGTCGGCTCGGTCATGGAGTGCCTGCTGCTGATGCCCTACGCGCTCGTCGACCGGCCGATGATCGGCAAGCTCTGGCGCGAGCACAAGCGCGAGGCGCTGCTGGTCGGGCTGCTGTCCCCGGTCGCGTATCTCCTGGTGCTCTACGCGCTGCGGATCGCCCCGGTCAGCCTGGTCGCCCCCGCGCGCGAGCTGAGCATCGTGCTCGGCGGGCTGGCCGCCTGGCTCGTCCTCGGCGAGGCGAACGCGGTGCGCAGGCTGGTCGGTTCCGTGGTCGTGTTGTCGGGTATCGCCGCGATTGCGGTGGCCTGATCTTCCCGGTAGGGATTGAGCCCATGGAAGTGCTGAGCAGCAGGGTTCTCATCCATCCGCGCGACATCGAGGCGTCCACCGCGTTCTATCGCGACACCCTCGGGCTGGCGATCGACAAGGAGTTCCCCGGCGGCACGGTGTTCTTCCTCGGCCACGGGTCGCTGGAGATCGTCGGCAGCGCGAGTGCCGGGCCGAGCCCGGACGTCGCGCTGTGGATCCAGGTCCGTGATCTGCCCGCCACGCTCGCCGACCTCGCCGGCCGAGGGGTGACGCCGGTGCGGGAGGCTCGCCGGGAACCGTGGGGGCTCGACGAGGCGTGGATCGCCGATCCCGACGGTACTCGCATCGTCCTGGTCGAGGTGCCCGCCGGGCATCCGCTGCGCACCGATCCCCGGAGCTAGCGCGCGGGCTTGACGGCGCGCAGCTGCGCGGCGAGCGCGGTGAAGCCCGGCGGCTCCCATGTCCAGGTCTGGAGGTCGGTGAACCCGGCGGACTCGGCTTCGCGGGCGAGGACGTGCCGCGACACGGGCAGCCACTTCTCGTGGGCGGAGATCAGCAGTCTGCCGCCAGGACGCAGGACGCGGTACAGCTCGGCGAAGCCCGCCGCGCGATCGGGCCACAGCTGGACGTTGTTCACGCTCAGTGCCACGTCGAGCGATCCGTCGGGCTCGCCGGTGTCCGCGGCCGTGCCCTGGCGCAGTTCGGCGCGGTCGCCGCAGCGCTGGTGGCACAGCGCCAGCATGCCCGGCGACGGATCGACGCCGACCGCGCGACGGGCGAGCTTCGCCACGTCGTCCAGGCCGACGCCGGGGCCGGGCCCGACGACCAGTACGGACTCGTCCGGTTCGATCTTCGCGAGTGCGGCCACCCGGTGCTCGGTCTGTGCGTTGCCGTGTGCCATGACCAGGCCACCGAGGCGGCCGAGCAGACCGCGGGGATGGCCGAACGTGCGGTCCAGCAGACCGGCGGGGGCCGGTCCGGAGGCGGGCACGGGCGAGGGGGAAGTGCTCATACTTCGAGGGCACCACGGCCCGCCGCGGCCCGCATCGGGGATGACCCCCACCCGCACCCGGAGCTCCATGGGACCATAGGGGTGGCCATCCCCGACCTTTCCCGAGGATCACACGAGTGAGCACGTTCGCGGACACGACTTTCACCTCACCGGAGCTCATCCGGAACTTCTGCATCATCGCCCACATCGACCACGGCAAGTCGACGCTGGCGGATCGGATGCTGCAGCTCACCGGGGTGGTCGAAGCGCGGGCGATGCGCGCTCAGTACCTCGACCGCATGGACATCGAGCGTGAGCGCGGCATCACGATCAAGGCGCAGAACGTGCGCCTGCCGTGGCAGGTCGATGGCCAGGACCACGTCCTGCACATGATCGACACCCCCGGCCACGTCGACTTCACCTACGAGGTCTCCCGCGCGCTCGAGGCGTGCGAGGGCGCGATCCTGCTGGTCGACGCCGCGCAGGGGATCGAGGCGCAGACACTGGCCAACCTGTACCTGGCGCTGGAGAACAACCTCCAGATCATCCCGGTGCTGAACAAGATCGACCTGCCCTCGGCCGATCCGGACAAGTACGCGGCCGAGATCGCGCACATCATCGGCTGCGAGCCCTCGGACGTGCTGCGGGTTTCGGCGAAGACCGGCGCGGGCGTCGGCGAGCTGCTCGACGAGGTCGTCCGCCAGGTCCCGCCGCCGCAGGGCGACGCCGACGCCCCGGCCCGCGCGATGATCTTCGACTCGGTGTACGACACCTATCGCGGCGTCGTCACCTACATCCGGGTGGTGGACGGCAGGATCACCCCGCGCGAGCGGATCCGGATGATGTCCACCAACGCCACCCACGAGCTGCTGGAAGTCGGCATCATCTCGCCGGAACCCAAGGCCAGCAAGGGACTCGGGGTCGGTGAGGTGGGCTACCTCATCACCGGCGTGAAGGACGTCCGCCAGTCGAAGGTCGGCGACACCGTGACCTCGGAGCGCAAGGGCGCCACCGAGCCGCTCGCCGGGTACCGCGAGCCGAAGCCGATGGTCTACTCCGGGCTCTACCCGGTGGACGGCTCGGACTACCCCGAACTGCGCGAGGCGCTGGACAAGCTCCAGCTCAACGACGCCGCGCTCGACTACGAGCCGGAGACGTCGGTCGCGCTGGGGTTCGGGTTCCGCTGCGGCTTCCTCGGCCTGCTGCACCTGGAGATCACCCGCGACCGGCTGGAGCGCGAGTTCGGCCTCGACCTGATCTCGACCGCGCCGAACGTCGTCTACCGCGTGGTGCTCGAGGACGGCACCGAGGTCACCGTGACCAACCCGTCGGACTGGCCGACCGGGCTCAAGATCTCCGAGGTGCACGAGCCGGTCAGCAAGGTGAGCATCCTCGCGCCGTCGGAATTCGTCGGCACGATCATGGAGCTGTGCCAGACCAAGCGCGGCGTCCTGCTCGGCATGGACTACCTGTCCGAGGAGCGGGTCGAGCTGCGCTACAACCTGCCGCTCGCCGAGATCATCTTCGACTTCTTCGACACGCTCAAGTCGCGCACCCGCGGTTACGCGTCGCTGGACTACGAGGAGGCGGGCGAGCAGATCGCCGATCTGGTCAAGGTCGACATCCTGCTGCAGGGCGAAACCGTCGACGCGTTTTCCGCGATCGTGCACAAGGACGCCGCGTACAACTACGGGAACCGGATGGCGACCCGGCTGCGCGAACTCATTCCGCGCCAGCAGTTCGAGGTGCCGATCCAGGCGGCGATCGGCTCGCGGATCATCGCCCGTGAGACCATTCGCGCGATCCGCAAGGACGTGCTCGCGAAATGCTACGGCGGTGACATCTCGCGGAAGCGGAAGCTGCTGGAAAAGCAGAAGGAAGGCAAGAAGCGGATGAAGACCGTCGGCCGGGTCGAGGTCCCGCAGGAGGCCTTCGTGGCCGCACTGTCCACAGAGGACAACGGAAAGAACAAGAAGTAGCTCCGGCTTTCGGCGCCCCGCCTCACACGATCGAGTGAGGCGGGGCGTTCTCGTCTTCGCCGACGCCGTTTTTGTCGGTGCCGCGTGGTGCGCTCTGGTCAAAGCCTGGGAAGGAGGGCACCATGACGGTTATGACGGACATCCAGTATCCGGCCGGGTCGGGCCCCATGACGGTGCGCGACCTCGAGGGGATGCCGGAGGATGGCCGACGCTACGAACTCATCGACGGGATGCTCCACGTGAGCCCCGCACCGGGCACCAGACACCAGATGATCGTGGCCCTCCTGCACAGCGTGCTCCACACGGCGTGTCCATGGGAGTTCGAGGTGTTCCTCGCGCCGCTCGCGGTGCGGATCGGCGATAGCCTCGAACTGCAGCCCGACGTGCTTGTCGGGCAGGCCGAGGATTTCACGGAGAAGGGGCTGCCGGTGCCGCCCGTGCTCGCGGTCGAGGTGTTGTCACCGAGCACGGCTATCCACGATCTGAATACGAAGAAGGCGGTCTACGAGCGGTTAGGTGTGGCGAGCTACTGGGTGATCGACCCGGCGGAGCCGGAGCTGACCGTTTTCGAGCTCGACGAGGACGGCCGTTACCAGCGGGTCGCCAAGGCCGCGGGAGACGAACCGTTCGAAGCGAAGCGGCCGTTCCCGGTGCGGGTGGTCCCGCGCGACCTGCTCGGACGGCTTGCGGAGCGCTGATCAGGTCCGGTTGCGCAGGATCCGGCGTGCCTGGATGAACACGGCGACCCGGCGCTCGGCGGCCATCACGCGGTCGTACTCGTCCCAGTCGTCGTGCGTGCCCGTCGCCGCGATGAACACGTCACGCAGCAGCTTCGGCAGCCCGGCGGCGTCGAAGGCGGGGTCCGGGTCGTCCGGGCCGATCAGATGGACCGGTCCATCGACCGAACCCCAGTCCCAGCCACGGCGAAAAGCGAGGCTCGCATGCCCGGCACGTCGAAGCAGTTTCAGCTTGTACGCGTCGCCCCTGGCCACGAAGGCGACGCCGGGCGCGCCCGTTACCGGGTCGTCGATGACCCCGGCGTTGACGATCGTGGAGTGCACCGTCCCGTCGGGGCGGGTCGTCGCGATCGTGGCCAGGCCGTGCTCCTGCAGGGACAGCGTGCGGATGTGATCCAGGTCATCGCTCATGTCCGTGCCCAACGTCTAGCCCACCCGTGGTGTTCCGTGCCGGGCCGGAGAACGCCCGCACGGGCAGAGCCGCGCGGGCGTTCCCAGGGTGATGGGTCAGCAGACGCCGTCGTCGCGCCAGACGCCCCATTCGCCGCCTGCGCCGGGTTCCTCACCCTTGGTCCACCATTTCGCGGTCCACTTGTGCCCGTTGTGCGAAACGGTGTTCCCGCCGGTGTATACGGTCCCGCTGTCCCAAGCGGGCAGCGTGCAGGTGCCGGGGTTGCCGCCGTTGTCCCACGGGATCTGCGCGGAGCGGTAGAAGTTCATCGACTGCGCTTCCCAGCGTGGCCCCTGGGCGCCGAGCCGGGTCCGGAACTTGGTCCAGTCGTGCGTCGACCACGGAGACCAGCCGAGTTCGGCGTGCGCGGCCAGCCGGGGGAAGGCCAGCAGGTCGATGTGGGCCGGGGTCACCACGGTTTCCGTCCACAGTGGAGATTCGACGCCCCGCACCGCGGACTCGCCGACCCCGGAAAGGTACGCGCCGGGGTTCCAGTTGTAGGCGTCCTGCACCTCGATGTACCCGGCCCAGCTGAGCCCGATCGGCGTGCTGGCGTTGTACTTCATGTCGAGGTAGGCCTTGTTCGCCGGCGACATGATCACCTTGCTGCCGTTCGCGACGGCCTTGGCCACGTTGGCGTCGGAGGTGGTGGTGCCCCAGAACTGCGGGGTGGCGTTGGCGGGCAGCGCGGCCTTGGCGATGTCGTGCCAGCCGTTCGGCTGCTTGCCGTTGGCCGCCACGATCGGCAGCACCTTGCCGATGAACTTGAGGTAGTCCGGCTGCGAGGTCGCCGCGGCCTCGTCCCCGCCGATGTGGAAGTACGGGCCGGGGGTCAGCGCCGCGATCTCGCGGATCACGTCGGAGACGAAGGTGTAGGTGATGTCCTTGCTGATGCACAGCGAGCTGTAGCCGACCTCGATGTCGGTGCGCAGCGGCGGCGCGACACCGTTGCAGTTCAGCTCGGCGTAGGAGGCCAGCGCGGCGTTCACGTGCCCTGGCATGTCGATCTCGGGGATGATCGTGATGTGCCGCGAGGCCGCGTAGTTCACGAGATCGGTGTACTGCGCCTTGGTGTAGTACCCGCCGGGGCCGCCGCCGACCTGGGTGCTGCCGCCGTAGGTGGCCAGGCGCGGCCAGCTGTCGATCTGGATCCGCCAGCCCTGGTCGTCGGCGAGGTGCAGGTGCAGGTGATTGATCTTGTACTGCGCGAGCTGGTCGATGTACCGCTTCACGGTGTCCACCGGGTGGAAGTGGCGCGCGACGTCGAGCATCGCCGCGCGGTAGCCGAAGCGCGGGTAGTCGAGGATGTGCGCGCCCGGGATCGTCCACGGGCCCTGTTGCACGGTCGGGCTTTCGATCTTCCCCGGCAGGAGCTGCCGCAGCGTCTGCACGCCGGTGAAGAGGCCGTCGGCGGTTTTCGCGCGCAGCACCACCGAGTTCGCCGCGGCGTCGAGCTGGTAGCCCTGATCACCGACCTTCGCGTCGGCACCGGTGAGCAACAGGGAGATACCGTCGGCGGGGGTGCCGCCCGCCGCGTCGGAGACGGGCAGCGGGAAGCCGGTGGACCGGCGCAGGACACCGGCGATGTATTCGCCGATGTCCTTGGCCGGTGCGGAGCCGGCCTCGGTGTAGATCTTGGTGGCGGCGGTCAGCGGGTAGCTGACGCCGTCGACCGCCTGGACGGAGACCGGGACGGGGACGATCGACTGCAGCGGCGGCGTGGCCGCGGCGGCGGTGCCCGCCGTGGTGACACCCGCCGTGCCGACGAGCAGGGTCAGTGCGGCGAGCGCGTGCCCGAGCCGCCGCGTTCGGGTTTTCTTCACGGGAGTCCTCCTGGCGTGAAGGGGACGCGGCGTCGCTGCCGCGCATGTCCGGATCGTCGCACTTCACCCGGCATAGGTCTAGACCACTTTGCAGCAATTCGTGAGCCCGCTCGCTCCCGGCAGGAGCGATCCGCGCGGGAGAACTACCCTCGGTGGCATGTTCGAAGATCTCGAGTTCCCGGTGATAGCGGCCCCGATGGCGGGCGGCCCGACGACGCCCGCGCTGGTCGCGGCGGTGACGAAGGCGGGTGGCTTCGGCTTCCTCGCCGCCGGTTACCTCACCCCGCAGGCGCTGGCCGAACGGATCGACGAGACGGCCGCGCTGACACCGGGCGTGTTCGGGGTCAACCTGTTCGTCCCGGGGCCCCGGTCCGCCGCGGACCTGTCTGCGCACCGCGAACGCATGCGCGCCGAGGCCCGCCGTTACGGCGTCGAGCCCGGCGAACCGCTCTGGGACGACGACGCGTACCTCGGCAAGTTCGAGGTCGTCGCCGAGCGCCGGATGCCGGTGGTGTCCTTCACCTTCGGGATCCCCGGCGAGGCCGACATCGCGCGCCTGCACGAGAACGGCAGCAAAGTCCTCGTCACGGTCACCTCGCCGTGGGAGGCCGAACTCGCCGCGGCGGCGGGCGCGGACGCGCTCGTCGTGCAGGGTTTCGAAGCGGGCGCCCACCGAGGCCTGTTCGCCGACGATCCGGCCTCACCCGCCGGGGGCGAGACCTACGGGCTGCTGGCCCTGCTGCGGCTGGTCGCGGCCCGCGTGGACCTGCCGCTGGTGGCCACGGGCGGGCTGGTACACGGCGCCGACATCGCGGCCGTGCTGGCCGCGGGCGCCGACGCCGCCCAGCTGGGCACCGCGTTCCTCCAGGCCGACGAGGCGGGCACTTCGGGTCCGCACCGGGCCGCGCTGGCCGAGGGCACGCGCGCGACCGCCTTCACCCGCGCGTTCAGCGGGCGTCCGGCGCGCGGGCTGGTCAACCGGGTGCTCACCGAGCTGTCGGCGGAGGCGCCGTCGGCCTATCCGCAGCTGCACCACATCAGCCGTCCGGTCAGGGCCGCGGCCGCCAAGGCGGGCGACCCGGAGGCGCTGTCGCTGTGGGCGGGACAGACCTACCCGCTCGCCGGCGATGGCTCCGCCGAGTCCATTGTGGAGCGTCTGCGCGCCGAGGCGCGCACGGCGGCCGAACGGCTTTCCCGGCTGCGAGGCTGAACCACCACAGTCTTGGCAACGTCCTTTGAGGACATAAAAAGCGGGCCGCTCCCGGAAGGGAACGGCCCGCTTTCGTCGCGTTGGATTTATTCCGCGGCGGTCGTTTCCGGTGCCGTGTCGGACTTGTTGAGCACCGAGCGGCGGCGGCCGTAGGCGAAGTAGATCACCATGCCGATGACGAACCAGATCGCGAACCGCAGCCAGGTTTCCGGCTGCAGGAACGTGATGAGCCAGATCGAGAACACGACCCCGATGATCGGCACCACCGGCATGCCCGGCGTCCTGAACGTGCGGGGCAGGTCCGGGCGCTTGTAGCGCAGCACGATCACGGCGATGCAGACGACGATGAACGCGAGCAGGATGCCGATGTTGGTCAGCTCGGCGGCCTCGCCGATCGGCAGGAACCCGGCGATGACCGCCGAAGCCACGCCGAGCACCCAGGTCATCCGGCTCGGCACCTTGCGCACCGGATGCGCCTTGCCGAACCACTTGGGCAGCAGCCCGTCGTTGCTCATCGCGTAGCCGACGCGGCTGGCGCCCATGAGGAAGGTGAACAGCACGGTGAGAATGCCGAGGATCGCGCCGACCGCGATCACCGCGCCCAGCCACGGCATGCCGATGCTCTTGAACGCGGCGGAGAACGCGGCCTCGGCGCTGATGTTCTTGTAGTTCACCATGCCGGTGAGCACCAGGCAGGCCAGCACGTAGAGCACCATCGAGATGGCGAGGGAGTAGATGATCGCCTTCGGCATGTGCTTCTGGGAGTCGCGGGATTCCTCGGCCGCTGTCGACATCGCGTCGTAGCCGAACACCGCGAAGAACACCGTCGCCGCGCCGGTGAACGCGCCGGAAAGGCCGAACGGGAAGAAGTCGGCGTAGTTGCCGCTGTTGATGTGGAACGCGCCGACCACCACGACCAGGACCACCAGCGCGACCTTCAGGTACACCAGCAGTGTTTCGAACCGCGCGGCGCTCTTCATGCCCTGGTTGAGGATGAAGGCGATCAGCAGGCACAGCAGCACCGCGAACAGGTTCACCTTGTACGAGCCGGGCGCGACTTCGCCGACCTTCTCGCTGCCGGGCGCGCCGGACATCCACAGCGGCAGCTTGACGTGCAGGAACCCGAGCAGGTCGTTGAAGTAGCCGGAGATGCCGATCGCCACCACGGACACGATCGCGGTGTACTCCAGCAGCAGGTCCCAGCCGATGAACCAGCCGACCACCTCACCCAGCACCGCGTAGCCGTAGGTGTAGGCCGAACCGGCCTTCGGGATGAGCCCGGCGAACTCGGCGTAGGAGAACGCCGCCGCCGCGCTCGCGACGCCCGCGATGAGGAACGAGATGAGCACCGCGGGCCCGGCGGTCTTGTTGGCCACCGCGCCCGCGAGGGAGAAGATGCCCGCACCGATGATGCCGCCGACACCGATCGCCGTCAGCTGCCACAGGCCGAGAGTGCGTTGAAGTCCACCGCCCTCGCCCGTGTTGTCGATCTGGTCGATCGGCTTGCGCCGGAAAATCCCGGAGCCCGAACCGAAGCTCTGTGGAGCGGACATCACTGTCTCCCAAAACGGTTGTGCGAGGGAGCCCGGGGTACGGGCTCAACGCGGCACCGTACTGTATGCCGCCCGGGACCCGCACCCGATCAGGTGACGGCTGGGGGTTTTCAGCTCACAGCGGTGCCCTCGTGTGCGTCCGGCGTCGTTCCGGTGCGCTGCGCCCGCGTCGTCCGCACCGCCCCGGCGGCGAAGAAGTTCAGCAGTTCGGCGATCTCGGGCGGGTCGTCCAGCTGCGGGCAGTGCCCCCAGTCCTCGCGCACCAGCAGTCTGCTGTGCGGGACGAGGGTGTGCAGCTGACGTCCGGAGCGGGCGGTGACCAGCTTGTCCTTGCCGCAGGCCACGACCAGCAACGGAACGCGCACCGCGTCGAGCCGGTAGGCGTCGGCGAGTTCGGCGACCAGCTGCCTGGCCTGTTCGAGCCGGGCGGTGGTGGCGCGGTAGTCCGGGAACAGCGAGGTGAACCGGCGGACCTGGGACTCGTCGGCGGCGCCGGCGTCGGCGTAGAGCAGCCGGGGGACGACCTGCTCGGCGACCTTGCGGACCAGGAATCCCGGCACCGGAACCGGAAGCGAGGAGTACAGCCGCAGCGGCAGCGGGTAACGGCCGACCGTGCGGACCAGCCAGGAATCGGCGAAACCGGGCGCCGCGATGGAAACGACCCCCGAGATCGGGAGCCGGGGGTGCTGGGCCGCGCGGAGGCTCATCGTTCCGCCGAGCGAGTTGCCCGCCAGTACCACCGAGCCGAGCACGGCCTGTTCCCGGATGACGGCCGTGGTGAACGCGTCGAGCTGCGGCAGGATCGGGCCGGGGCGCAACGGCTGCGCGTCACCGAAACCGGGCAGGTCGACCGCGATCGCGGGGATGCCCGCCGCGGCGAGCTCGGCCAGCACCGGGCGCCACGTGTCCGCACTGTCGCAGTATCCGTGCAGGAGCACCAGACGCGGTGTCGTCGGCCGCGGGACGGCCCGCGGTCCCGAGCGCCGCCCGAGCGAGCGGCGGGCAGGCTGGGCCGGTTCGGCGGCCGGGTGACCGACCTCCAGAACCCGCGTCCGGACCCCGGCGTAACGCCGGAACGAGACCCGGACCGGGTCCGGATCGGTGCTGGACCGGCCGCCCGGTCCAGCCGGTGCGGGCCGCTTCGTCGCGGTCATGCCTCCAGGTTAACCAGGCATGGTCGGGTTTCGGTGGATTTCCGGTGGTAACAAACGGGTTTCGAACCGGAGTACGTGGAGAATTCTCGACAGCGACGCGCGACCCGTTACCCGTGCGTCATCGCGTGAAGACGATCTTTCCCGCGGTGTCGCCGTCCAGCATGGCCTGGAATCCCTTGGCGGCCTCGCCGAAGGGAAGCTCGCTGCCGATCTGCGGGCGGACCCCGGTCAGTTCGAGGTAGCTGAGCAGGTCGGCCAGCTCGTCACGGGTGCCCATGGTCGACCCGGCGACCCGCAGTTGCAGGAAGAAGACCCGCTGCAGTTCGGCGTGCGCGTCGGGGCCGCTGGTGGAACCGGAGACCACGATGATCCCGCCGGGCTTGAGCGACTTCACCGAATGCGACCACGTCGCCTTTCCGACCGTCTCGAACACCGCGTCGACCCGCTCGGGCAGCCGCGCCCCGGACTCGAACGCCTGGTGTGCGCCGAGTTCCACCGCGAGGGCGCGCTTGGCCTCGGTGCGGCCGGTGACCCACACCCGGAAGCCGGCCGCCTTGCCGAGCTGCACCAGCGCCGTCGACACGCCGCCGGACGCGCCCTGCACGAGCATCGTCTGGCCGGGCCGCAGGCCCGACTTGACGAACAGCATCCGGTACGCGGTGAGCCAGGCCGTGCCCATCGTGGCGGCCTCGGCGAAGGACAGCCCGGCGGGCTTCGGCACGACGTTGCGGGCCGGCACCACGACCTGGTCGGCGAACGTGCCCTGGTACTTCTCGGTGAGCAGCGTGCGCTTCGGGTCGAGGGTGTCGTCGCCCTGCCAGCCCGGCGCGTTGATCACCGAGTGGATCACGACCTCGCTGCCGTCGTCGAGGGTTCCCGCGCCGTCGCAGCCGAGGATCATCGGGAACTGGTCCGGTTTGATCCCGACCCCGCGCAGCGTCCACAGGTCGTGCATGTTGAGGCTGGCGGCCTTGACGTGCACCCGGACCCAGCCGTCCTCGACGGAGGGTTCCGGCCGCTCGCCGACGACGAGCGAGTCCAGCGGGCTTTCGGCGTTGGGAACCTGGGCGTATACGGCGAACATGCGTGCAACGTACCGCCCCTGGCGACGGTGCGACATCGGACGCGCGTAGTCTCACATTCGTGTTCTCAGGGCTGGCCGACTGGTGGGACGGTGCCGAGCTGTGGCTTGCGCAGGCCTCGTTCCCGGTGCAGTTCGTGCTGGTCATGGTCGTCGTGGTGCCGCTGTGCCTCGGTGCGGCCTGGGTGATCGACAAGCTGGTCGAGCTCTTCGCCCGCCGGTTCGGCCCGGCCCGTGACGATGATCGTCCCGGACCCTCCTAAGCTGACCGACCATGGTCAACCGAAGGCGGATCACCGCCGCGCTGGTCGGGCTCCTGGTGCTGGTGCTCGGGGGCTGGCTGGTGAAGAGCCAGCTCAGCGGCTCGTCGTCGGCACCGGCGTCGTCTTCCGCGAGTGCCCCGGCGAAGAGTGGCGCGTCGAACGCGAAACCGCCCGGCACCGACTCCGGGCTGCCGGTCAAACCGTTGTCCGCCTTGCCCTCGCAGGCCGCGGACACGTGGAAGCTCATCGAAAAGGGCGGGCCGTACCCCTACCCGCGCAATGACGACGTCGTGTTCGAGAACCGCGAGAAGGTACTGCCGCGCAAGCAGTCCGGGTACTACCACGAGTACACCGTGAAGACGCCGGGCAGCCAGGACCGCGGCCCGCGCAGGCTGGTGACCGGGCAGGCGAAGGAGCTGTACTACACCGAGGACCACTACGCCTCGTTCGTCGTCGTGGACCCGGCCCGATGAGCGATGCTTGCGAGCGAATCATGGGCATCATGCTCATGCGCGACAAGGGATTGAACACTGTCTCGCGGAGCGAGGCGATCGCATGAGCGAGCAGGAGGCGCGCGCCGCCGCGGAAAACGCTTTCGCGCGCGGTGCCTTCCCGCACACCGTCGACGGCGGCCGGACGGCCGACAAGGCGGGCACCCTCGCCGCGATCGCCGTCGCACTGTCCTTTCCGGACTATTTCGGGCACAACCTCGACGCACTCTACGACTGCCTGACCGACCTGTCCTGGCTCCCACCGGGCGAGCACGTGCTGATCTGGCCGGGCTCCGACGCGTTGCGGAGCGCCGACCCGAAGTCCTACCTCGCGATCCGCAGCGTCCTCTCGGACGCGCAACGGGCGCTCGGCCCCGGCCGCCTCACCGTGGTACTCACCGGTTCCTGAGCCTGTGATGTCCCGAACGCTCCGTTGGGGACGTTGAACCTCCCGAACGGAGCGTTCGCGTCAGCCTTCGGGGACCCAGTTCGGCTTGCGCTTCTGGGCGAAAGCGAGGATGCCCTCCTGGCCTTCCTCACTCGCGAACAGACTCGCCGAGAACGCGGTCATCTCCTCGAAGCCTTCGCTCGGCGTCGCCGGGCGCGGCTTGCTCAGCAGTTCCTTGGTCAGGGCCAGCGCCTTCGGTCCGCCGAGCGCGAGCGCCTTGACGAAGCGGGTGACCTCGGCGTCCAGCCGGTCGGCGGGGACGGCGGAGTTGAGCAGGCCGATCTCGGCGGCGCGCCGCGCGTCGAAGGTGTCGCCGGTGAGGAAGAGTTCGTGGGCGGCGCGGGCGTTGAGACGGGGGAGCACGGTCAGCGAGATGACCGCGGGGACGACGCCGATCCGGACCTCGGTGAAGGCGAACGTCGCGTCCTCGACGGCCACCGCGATGTCGCACGCGGCGACCATGCCGATGCCGCCGGCGCGGGCCGGGCCGGCCAGCCGGGCGACGACCGGCTTCGGGCTCGTCCACAGCTGGTCGAGGATCTTGGGGAACTCGTTGACACCCTGGTCGCCGCTCCCGGCGCCGCGTGCTTCCTTGAGGTCCATGCCCGCGCAGAACACCGGCCCGGTGTGAGTGAGCACGACGACCCGCACGGCGTCGTCCTCGGCCGCCTTTGCCAGCGACGCGCTCAGCTCGCGCCGGAGCTGGGCGGACAGGGCGTTGCGGTTGTGCGGCGAGTCGAGCGTGATCGTGGCCGTGCCGCCTACCACGTCGTAGTGCACCAGTTCGTCAGCCATGGTCACACCCTCGCACATCCGCCCGCCGGGTTCGGTGTGACGTCAGTCGGGTCCAGTTCAGGCGGGACCCCTTCGGAGAAAGTGCCGTCAAGGCCACCTTACGGGCGTCCGACGCCCGTAAGGTGGCCTTGACGGCATGCGGATCAGCCGATGGTCGTCGTGGTGAAGACCGGGCTCGGGTTGGGGAAACAGGCCGTCGGCGCGGAGATGTCGACGATCTGGTTGACCACGGCGGTGAAGGTCAGGCCCGGGTCCTGGTAGCTCGTCCCGGCCAGCTTGGTCTCGATCTTCCCGGACGTGCCCGCCTTGAGGTGCGCGGTCACGGTCGGCAGCTCGAAGGTCGAGCCGCCCGCGATCGGGCCGGGGAAGGCGAGCGTCGCCACCCCGTTCGCCACCGTCAGCTTCGGCGGGGTCGAGCCGAGGCCCGAGCCGCCCGTGAGGTCGGCGCTGACGAAGGTCGAGTTGGCCGGGATCGGGATCTTCAGCGCGAAGTCCTTGATCTCCTTGACCTTGTAGCCGCTCACGTCACTGGGCACGGTGTTCGGCGCGGGATCGATGACGACGTCGAGCGCGCCGCCCGCCGTCACCGTGCCGGGCGCGGTGACCGTGGCGTCCTGCTTGAGGCTGACGTGCTGCGGGCCGACGACCGGCGCGTTGGCCTCGCAGTCGAAGTTGACGCTGGTCGCCGCCGAGGCCGGGGTGGCGAGACCGATGAGCGGGACGAGCGCCGCCGTGACGACGGCCGCGACACGGGGACGGGTGAGGCGCAGGGCTGTCTTCATGCTCTACCTACCTGGGGACGAAGGGGGAGAAACGAAGCCGCGCGGCGCTTAGAGAGTTACCGGCAAGTTAACAAGTCCGTCAAGGATCCACGGTTCACATGCGAGCCCGGTGACGAAAATGTGAAAAAGATTCACCGATGAGCCGATTCAGCACCCGGGATGGTCCGGACCACTGATACGGAAAGTGGTGTGCTCAGGAAGAAACCCGGGCGGGCCGCGGAACGGCCGCGGCGTAGCGGTGCAGAACGACCTCCGCGACGCGCGGATCGGGGCCCAGCGCTTCGGCCACGAACGCGGCTTCCCCGGCACCGGCCAGCGTGGCGATCCGATCGGGCAGCAGACCCGGCGCGAGGAACCACGACGCGACGACGATCCGCCGGACGCCGCGGGCGCGAAGCCGGGCGATGGCGGCCGGGATGTCCGGCTGTGCCGCGCTGGCGAACGCCTCGCTCACCGGGACGCCGAGCCGCTTTTCCCAGCGGGCGGCCAAATCCGCGACGGCGGCGTTCGCGCCGGCGTTGGACGAGCCGACTCCGCTCACCACGATCCCGGTGCCCGGAGCGGCCGGATCCGCCGCCGCGATCCGGTCCAGCGCGACGGTTTCCAGCGCCGGGTCGATGCCGAGGACGTCGGAGACCCGCACTGAGAAGTCCGGCCGGTCCGCGGTGACCTCGTCGACGAGCGCGGGAAGATCGACCCGCGCGTGGTAGGCGCTGCCCAGCAACAGGGGGACCACGACGGCTTCGCGGTGGCCCTGGTCGTACAACCGCCGCAGGACGTCCGTGACCAGTGGCTCGGAAAGGTCCAAAAAGGACTCGTAGACGTCGGTCCCTGGTGCCTGCGCGCGCACGACGTCGACGAGTTCCCGGACGGTCGCCGCCGAGCGGGGATCACGACTGCCGTGCGCGACGGCGACCAGCGGCGGCGTCACGAGAACCGCTCTCCGACCAGCCCGGCGGCAAGGGTGTCGCCGTCCTTCGGATCGATCACCAGGAACGCGCCCGTGCGCGGGATGTCGCCGTAGTCGTCGACCCCGATCTCCTCCGCCAGCCGGAGGGTGACCCGGCCGATGTCGTTGAGTTCCAAGGCCGCCGGATCGTCCACACTGGACAGCGTCTGCTCGTCGAAACGGGCGTGCAGCTCGTCGGCGAGTGCCTGCACGGTCCGGGTGCCGTGCTTGACGAGCACCCGCGCGCCGGGCTTGAGCGGCTTCGTGGACAGCCAGCACAGTGTTCCGGTGATCTCGTCGGTCACCCGGGGTGGATTCCCCGCGGCGGCGATGAGCTCACCGCGGGCGATGTCGAGGTCGTCGGCGAGCAGCAGCGTCACCGACGTGCCCGCGCCCGCTTCCGCGAGCGGTCCATCGGCGGTGTCGATGCGCTCCACCCGCGAGCGCAACCCGTGTGGGAGCACGACGATTTCGTCACCGGGGCGGACGGTGCCCGCCGCGATCTGGCCCGCGTAGCCACGGTAGTCCGGGTACTCGGGGGTGCGCGGCCGGATCACGTACTGCACCGGGAACCGGAACGGCGTGTCGTGCGGGTCCGGCGCGACCGGGACGTCTTCCAAATGCTCCAGCAGCGTCGGCCCGGCGTACCACGGCGTGTTCCCGGACTTCTCGGCGACGTTGTCGCCGACCAGCGCCGAGACCGGGATCGCGAGCACACTGCCGCGCTCGTAGCCCAGCGATCCGGCGTACCGGGCGAACTCCTCGGCGATCACGGTGAACGTGGCCTCGTCGTAGCCGACGAGGTCGATCTTGTTGACCGCCAGCACGAGCTGCGGGACCCCGAGCAGCGCGAGGACCGCCGCGTGGCGCCGGGTCTGCTCGATGACGCCCTTGCGCGCGTCGACGAGCAGCACGGCCAGCTGCGCGGTGGAGGCGCCGGTGACGGTGTTGCGGGTGTACTGCACGTGCCCCGGCGTGTCCGCGAGCACGAAACTCCGCTTGGGCGTGGCGAAGTACCGGTAGGCGACGTCGATCGTGATGCCCTGCTCGCGCTCCGAGCGCAGCCCGTCCACCAGTAGCGAAAGGTCTGGAGTGGACAGTCCCTTGTCGACACTGGCGCGGGTGACCGCGTCCAGCTGGTCGGCCAGCACCGACTTGGTGTCGTACAGCAGCCGACCGACCAAAGTAGACTTGCCGTCGTCCACGCTTCCGGCGGTGGCAAGCCTCAGCAAGCTCGACATCAGAAGTAACCCTCTCGCTTGCGGTCTTCCATGGCCGCTTCCGACATCCGGTCGTCGGCGCGGGAGGCACCGCGCTCGGTGATCCGCGACGCCTGCACCTCGGCGATCACCTCGTCCACAGTGGACGCTGTGGATTCGATCGCGCCGGTGCACGAGCCGTCGCCGACGGTGCGGTAGCGCACCATCAGCTCCTTGACCTGTTCACCCGGCCGCGGGCCGCCCCACGGTCCTTCGGCCAGCAACATGCCGTCGCGCAGGTAGACCTCGCGGCGGTGCGCGTAGTAGATCGAAGGCAGTTCGACCTTTTCGCGGGCGATGTAGTTCCAGACGTCGGCCTCGGTCCAGTTGGACAGCGGGAAGACGCGGACCTGCTCGCCGGGGCGGTGCCGCCCGTTGTAGAGGTTCCACAGCTCGGGGCGCTGCCGCCGCGGCTCCCACTGGCCGAAGGCGTTGCGCAGCGAGAAGATCCGCTCCTTCGCGCGGGCACGCTCCTCGTCGCGGCGGCCGCCGCCGAATACGGCGTCGAACTTGTTCTCGGCGATCGTGTCGAGCAACGGCGTGGTCTGCAACGGGTTCCGCATCCCGTCCGCGCGCTCCTCGAGCCGTCCGTCGTCGATCCAGTCCTGGACCTTCGCGACCACCAGCCGCAGGCCGTGCTGTTCGACCACGCGGTCGCGGAAGTCGATGACCTCGTCGAAGTTGTGCCCGGTGTCCACGTGCAGCAGCGGGAACGGCACCGGGGCCGGCCAGAACGCCTTGATCGCCAGGTGCAGCAGCAGGGTCGAGTCCTTGCCGCCGGAGAACAGGATCACCGGCCGGTCGAACTCGCCGGCGACCTCACGGAAGATGTGGATGGCCTCGGATTCCAGCGCGGCCAGGTTGTCCTGGGCGGCGTCTTTGGCCGGCTCCAACGTCGTCATGCTTCCCTTCCCTCAGCCGTGCAGGCCGCACTCGGTCTTGGACTGCCCGGCCCAGCGGCCGCTGCGCGGGTCCTGCCCCGGCGCGACCTTCGCGGTGCACGGTGCGCAGCCGATCGACAGGTAGCCTGCCGAGACCAGCGGGTTCTCCAGGATCCCGTGCTCACGGATGTAGCCGTTGAACTCCTCGTCGCTCCACGCCGCGATCGGGTTGACCTTCACCAGCCCGTTGCGCTCGTCCCAGGTGACGATCGGGGTGTTCGCCCGCGTCGGCGCGTCCACCCGGCGCACCCCGGTGACCCACGCGGAGTAGTTCGACAGCGTCTTGCGCAGCGGCACCACCTTGCGCAGCTGGCAGCACTGGTTCGGATCCCGGTCGTGCAGTTTCGCCCCGTACTCCGCGTCCTGCTCCGCGACGCTCTGCTCGGCCTGCGCGTTCACGATCTTCACGTCCGGGTAGACGGTCTGCACCGCGTCGCGGGTGCCGATCGTCTCCGCGAAATGGTACCCGGTCTCCAGGAACAGAACGTCCACATCGGACTTGACCTTGGTCGCCAGGTCGATCAGCACGGCGTCCTGCATGTTCGAGGCCACGATGAAGTCGTCCCCGAACGTCTCCACCGTCCAGCGCAACGCCTCGTCCGCGGTCGCCTCGGCCAGCTCCTTGGCGGCGCGTTCGGCGAGCGTGCGGTAATCGGCTGTAGCGGTCATGGCTGCGATACCTCCGGCAGTGAGAGCCCCAGGAATTTCACGGAGAAAAGCCTTCTACAAGCCGAACACAGCCACGAACCGTTCTCTTCCGGCCGCAGGTCCTCGTCCCCGCAGTACGGGCAGTAGAACGGCGCGGCGCGTTCGGCCGAGCTCACTGCAACACGCTCTCGTCGGCCCGCAGGACCCATTGCGGGAACCGCTCGCCCGGCTCGCGCCCGGCGATGTAGGCCCGGACGACCCGCTCGACGTAACCGGTCAGCTCACCGGCGGTCACCTTGTGGCCGCGCAGTTTCCGGCCGAACCCGGCGTCGAGGCCGAGGCCACCGCCCAGGTGCACCTGGAAGCCCTCGACCTGGTTGCCGTCGTCGTCGGTGACGATCTGGCCCTTGAGCCCGATGTCGGCGGTCTGCACCCGGGCGCAGGAGTTGGGGCAGCCGTTGAGATGCACGCTCACCGGGGTGTCCAGCTCGCCCTGGATGTCCGCGAGGCGGCTTTCCAGATCGGCCACCAGCTGCTGCGCGCGTGCCTTCGTCTCGACGATCGCGAGCTTGCAGAACTCCAGCCCGGTGCACGCCATCACCCCGCGCCGCCACGGCGACGGGTCGGTCTGCAGGCCCAGCTCGGCGAGTTCGGCCTGTAGCCCGGCGATTTCGGCATCGGGGACGTCCAGCACGACGAGTTTCTGTTGCGGCGTAAGGCGGACGCGCTGCGAGCCCGCGCGCTCGGCCGCCTTCGCGACCGCCAGCAGCGTGCCGCCGGACACGCGACCGGCGACCGGCGCGGCGCCGACGTAGAACTTGCCGTCGACCTGCCGGTGCACCCCGACGTGGTCGATCGGGACGGCCGGGACCTCGGGCGCGGGGCCGTCGATCAGCTTGCGCTTGAGGTACTCGTCCTCCAGCACCTGGCGGAACTTCCCGGCGCCCCAGTCCTTCACCAGGAACTTGATGCGCGCCCGCGCCCGCAGCCGCCGGTAGCCGTAGTCGCGGAAGATGCTGATGACGCCTTCCCAGACGTCGGGCACCTCGTCGCGGGGTACCCAGGCGCCGAGCCGCTGCCCGAGCATCGGGTTGGTGGACAGCCCGCCGCCGACCCAGACGTCGAAACCGGGGCCGTGCTCGGGATGGTTCACCCCGACGAACGCGACGTCGTGGATTTCGTGCGCGACGTCCGGCAGCCCGGAAACGGCGGTCTTGAACTTGCGCGGCAGGTTGGCGTAGCGGGGATCGCCGATGAAGCGGCGCTTGATCTCGTCGATCGCGGGGGTGCCGTCGATGATCTCGTCGGCCGCGATCCCGGCGACGGGCGAGCCGAGGATGACGCGCGGGCTGTCGCCGCACGCCTCCATCGTCGTCATGCCCGCCTTTTCCAGTTTGTCCCAGATCGTCGGGACGTCCTCGATCTGGATCCAGTGGTACTGGATATTCTGGCGATCGGTGATGTCCGCCGTGTCACGCGCGTGGGTCTGGGAGATTTCGCCGAGCACGGACAGCTGTTCGGTGCTCAGCACGCCGCCGTCGAGACGGACCCGCAGCATGAAGTAGCAGTCGTCCAGTTCCTCCGGCTCCAGCGTCGCCGTGCGGCCGCCGTCGATCCCGGGCTTGCGCTGGGTGTAGAGGCCGAACCAGCGGAACCGGCCGCGGAGATCGCCGGGGTCGATCGCGTCGAACCCGCGGTGCGCGTAGATGTTCTCGATCCGCGCGCGGACGTTGAGCGGGTTGTCGTCCTTTTTGGAGCGTTCGTTCGGGTTCAGTGGCTCGCGGTACCCGAGTGCCCACTGTCCTTCGCCGCGGCGCTGCCTGGCTCGTGGGGCGCGTGCCTTGCTCGGGGTTTCACGCGTGGGCGAGGCCATGATGCGTCCTCCGTGGGCGGGGTTGTGGCACCCGGCACACCGTGGACGCGGGGAGTTCGCGCGGCGCGCCCGGCGCCTGCTGTCCAGTTCGTGGCAGTGGTGGCGGCGGGGAGTCAGTCGGCGGGCCCGCAAAGGGCACTGGCGACCCGCAGGAGGTCGACGTGGCGGCGGGCCACGAGCGGTACACCGGCGGGAGTCACCGGCTCAGGGTGCCATGTGCCCACAATGTGGTCTAGCCGTGCCCGAATAGTGGGAGCACCTTCACGACCTGCGAATGTGCTGGTAGATACCGGTCCGGCCGAAAGCAGGCGGTCGCTGCGCTGCTCCTCTGGCACGTGATCTGGCCTACTTTCGGCCTCCTCGGTATGTGTGCTCCACCAGCATTTCGACGACGTCGCTGTCCGAGATGTCCGCGAAGGCGCCGGGAAGTGTGAGCCGTTCCACGGTGAGCCCGGTCAACGCGAGGTAAAGCAATAGGACGGCGTCGCGGCCGCCGGGCAGTCCGGCGCTCTCGTGGAACTCGACGCTCAGGTCGAATCCTTCGCGCACGGTGCGGGTCAACGCCTTCGCGAGATCGGGCCGCCGGGTCGCTTCGAGCCGGAGTTCCAGCAGCGCCAGGTAGACGGTGCGATCGATGGTGAGCCTGCTGACGAGCGCGTCGAGCAGTTCGCTCAGCCGATGTTTCGACGGCAGTTCCGCGCGTGGGTTCGTCATGACCTCGGCGGGCGCGGACAGGCGTTCGTGCACCCGTTCGCCCGCCGCCACCAGTAGCTGGTCTCGGTTGCGGAAGTAGTTCGACGTCGTCCCCGGTGGCACGTCCGCCTCGACGTCGACCGCGCGATAGGTGAGGCCGCGGGCGCCCACCTTGGCGAGCACGGTGACGGCGGCGTCGGTCAGCGCCGTCCGCCGTTCGGAGTTCTGCCGCACCTTTGAATCCTCCTTGCCCGATCCGAACCACTATGATTAGAGTACTACGGACATAGTGATTCGGTGAAGAGGAGATCGGGATGCAGGTCAAGGGTTTCGGTGCGGGGGTCCTGGTCGACGACGTCGCCGCGACCACGCGTTACTACCGGGAGCACTTCGGCTTCGAGGTCACCGTCGAACTCGACTGGTTCTCGAGCCTCAACGTCGGCGTGCCCGGCTACGAGATCAGCTTCATCCGGCGCGGCCACGAGTCGACGCCGGAGCCGTACCGGTGGCAGGAGCCCTCCGGGGCGATGTTCGGCTTCGTCGTCGAGGACGCGGCAGCGGAGGAGAAGCGGCTGCGCGAGGCGGGGGCGGAGATCGTCAAGCCGCTCGTGGACGAGGTGTACGGGCAGCGGCACTTCTTCGTCCGCGACCCCAACGGCGTGCTGGTCGACGTGATCGAGCTGATCGCGCCCGACCCGCAGTGGCTGGCCGAGAGCGGTCTGGCTGGGTGAGGGACACTGGGGTGTGCCCCAGTTGCTGCCCGAAACCACCACCCCGGTCGAGTCCGCCCTGCCCGCGAGCGCACTGAACGGACTGGGTACTCGCCCGTTCGGGGTGTACGTCCACGTCCCGTTCTGCGCGACCCGGTGCGGCTACTGCGATTTCAACACCTACACCGCGGGCGAGCTGGGCTCCGGCTCGTCGCCGCGGTCGTGGCTGGAGGGGTTGCGGCGCGAACTGGACCTCGCGGCGCGGGTGCTGGGGACGCCGCCGCGTGCGGACACCGTGTTCGTCGGCGGTGGGACGCCGTCGTTGCTCGGTGCCGACGGCCTCGCTTCGGTCCTCGACGCCGTCCGCGGCGCCTTCGGGCTCGCGGACGGCGCCGAGGTGACCACCGAATCGAACCCGGAATCGACGTCGCCGGAGTTCTTCGCGGGCATCCGCGAGGCCGGGTACACCCGCGTCTCGCTCGGGATGCAGTCCGCCGCGCAACACGTGCTGCAGGTGCTCGACCGGGTGCACACGCCCGGCCGGCCCGTCGCGGCGGCGGGGGAGGCGCGGGCCGCCGGGTTCGAGCACGTGAACCTGGACGTCATCTACGGGACGCCGGGTGAGCGCGTCGAGGATCTCCGGGCCTCCCTGGAGGCCGTGCTCGCCGCCGGGGTCGACCACGTCTCGGCGTACGCGCTGATCGTCGAGCAGGGCACCGCGCTGGCCCGCCGGGTCCGGCGCGGGGAACTGCCCGCGCCCGACGACGACACGCTCGCCGAGTACTACGAGCTGATCGACGCGACGCTCGCGACGGCGGGGCTGCGTTGGTACGAGGTGTCGAACTGGGCGTCGTCGGAGGCGGCGCGGTGCCGCCACAACGTCGGCTACTGGCGCGGCGGTGACTGGTGGGGCGCGGGCCCCGGCGCGCACAGCCACGTCGGCGGGGTGCGGTGGTGGAACGTCAAGCACCCGGCGCGGTACGCGTCGCTGCTCGCGGAGGGGAACTCCCCGGCGGCCGGGCGCGAGGTGCTCACCGAAGCCGACCGGCATCTCGAACGCGTCATGCTCGAACTCCGTGTCGTGGAAGGACTTCCGCTCGACGCGCTGGACGCCGACGGGCTCGCCGAGGCCCGGGCGGCTGCGGCGGAGGGGCTGCTCGACGAGTCCGCTTTGGACAGTCGGCGCCGGGCCGTGCTGACCGACCGGGGGCGGCTGCTGGCCGACGGCGTCGTCCGCAGGCTCGCCGGCTGAGTTCGCGGTCCCGGATTAAATCCCGCGCGTTCGTTGTTGGTGCCGGGCAACGAACGAAAGAGGGAGCAGGGGCATGCCACAGGCAGTGAGGTTCGACGGGTACGGCGGGATCGACGTGCTGCGCGTGGAGGACGTGCCGCGGCCGGTGCCCGGTGCGGGGCAGGTGCTCGTCGAGGTGCGGGCGGCCGGGATCAACCCGGGCGAGGCGTACATCCGCGAGGGCGTCTTCGCCGAGCAATGGCCCGCGACGTTCCCATCCGGGCAGGGGAGTGATCTCGCGGGGGTCGTGGCCGAACTGGGCGAGGGCGTCGACGGGGTCACCGTGGGCGACGAGGTCATCGGCTTCGTGCACTCGCGATCGAGCCAGGCCCGGTACGTCGTGGTGGAGGCGGAAAACCTGACGCCGAAGCCCGCCGGTGTGCCGTGGGAGGTCGCCGGCGCGCTGTTCGTCGCCGGGACCACCGCGTACGCGGCGGTGCGCGCGGTTTCGCCGCGCGAAGGGGAGACCGTCGTGGTTTCCGGCGCGGCGGGCGGGGTCGGTTCGATCACCGTGCAGCTGGCGAAACTGGCCGGTGCCAAGGTGATCGGCCTCGCCGGTGCGGGCAACCACGCGTGGCTCGCCCAGCACGACGTCGTTCCCGTCGCCTACGGGGAAGGCGTCGAGGAGCGGATCAAGGAGGCGTCCGGTGGCAAGGTCGACGCGTTCGTCGACACGTTCGGTTCGGGCTACGTGGACCTGGCGCTGAAGCTCGGCGTGCACACCGACCGCATCGACACGGTGATCGACTTCGCGGCGGCCGAGAAGTACGGCGTGAAGCGGGAAGGCAACATCGACGCGGCGGAGGCCGGGGTCCTCGCGGAGCTGGCGGCGTTGCTGGACAAGGGTTTGCTCGAGATCCCGATCGCGAAGACGTACCCGCTCGCCGACGTGCGCGACGCGTACCGCGAACTGGAGCGGCGGCACACGCGAGGCAAGATCGTCCTGCTGCCCTGAAACTCATGGGCGTTCCGGGCGCCCTGACGATCCAACTGGGTTCAAACGCCCCAATGTGGCGCATGACGCTCACGAGTTCTTGTTCGCCAGCGCTTTCAGCCCGGCGAGGAACATGTCCAGCGCGAACTCGAATCGCTCGCCCGCTGTGTCGGCGTTGAAGAACTCCCCGATCCGCAAGGTGTTCGGGAACATCGCCGGCGGCAGTGACTGCAAGTACGCCTCCATCTGCTCGCTGCGCTCGGCCATGTCCTTCTGGTCGAAATCGCCCCACGTCCAGCTGCTCGCCTCATAGGCGTACGCCTTGGCGTAGAGCGACAACGAGTCCGCGGCGTAGGTCGCCTGCTTGAGGTCGAGGCCGCCCGCGCGCAGCAGTGCGAGCATGGTTTCCCCGTGCCGCAGCATGTTCGGGCTGACCGGGATCGCGATGCTCCACGCGACCCGCGCGATCCCCGGGTACGCCGTCATCGCGCGGACCTGGTGCCCGAGCAGCTCCTTGACCTGCTCGGCCCAGCGTGCCGGATCCGGTTCCGGCAGCGGCAGGTCGCTCAGGACACTGTCGAGCATCAGCTCGTCGAGTTCCTCCTTGTTCGCGACATGTGCGTACAGCGAGGCCGGCCCGGTTTCCAGAGCCTGGGCCACGCGGCGCATCGTCACCGCGGAGATGCCCTCGGCCGCCAGGATGTCCAGCGCCGTCTTGACGATCAGCTCCTGGGAAAGCGCGGGTTTGGCGGCACGTCGCCGCTGCCGGTTACGCCACGGCGGGGGTGGAACGGTCACTCGGTCACCTCCAAGGGGTCGCGAACACTGTACTTGACACGAACGTCGTTCGTGATTAGAACTGTGTTCGTCAAACGAACGGCGTTCGTGAAGGAGCTGACCATGACCGATCTGCAGCAAGCCGTGTCCGAGGAAGCCGCCGTGCACGAGGTGCTCGCCCGCCTCGTCGACGCCTGGAACGCGGGTGACGCGGCGGCGTACGCCGCGTTGTTCACCGAGGACGCGGACTACGTGACCTTCTTCGGGATGAACATGCCCGGTCGCGCGATGATCGAAAGCGCGCACCGCGCGCTGTTCGAGGGACCGTTGAAGGGGTCGAGACTCACCGGCGCGCCGGGCACGGCCAAGGTGCGGTTCATTCGCCCCGACGTCGCGATCGCCGTCGCGGGCGGTGGTTCCTCAGTGTCCGGCGGGGCGCGAACCGACCCGGGCCGCGAATCGACCGTGACCACCGTCCTGGTGCGACAGGACAACGGCTGGCACATCGCCTCGTTCCAGAACACCCGAGTCTCCGATCCCGCGGCGCAGGCGGGATGAAGCCGCTGGCCGAGGTGTCCGGGGTGGTCGCCGCCCCGGCGCCGGAGGTGTTCGCGCGACTCGAACGACGCCTGCGCGGCGGCGGGTATCCGATGCGCTTCGAAGTCGATCCGGAGCGCCGGACGCTCGCCGCGCAGGGTGGCTGGTGGTACCGCGGCGAATACGCGGTCGAAGATCATCCCGCGGGCACGCTGGTCCGTCATCGGGTGCTGAACATCGCGGAGCGGGGCGCGTGGGCCGTGCCGCTGGCCAACCGGTTCTTCGTCGGGTTCCGTCGCCGGGTGCGGGATGGCTTCCTGGAATTGCTGGGCGAACTCGGCGGCAAAAACGGAGTGGCCGGATCCGGGAGCGAGCGCGTACGGTGAGAACTCGGGAGTAAGGTTAGCCTTATCATTGAGACGTCCGGGTGAATTGTCCGGTGGAGGAGGGCGTATGGCCGAGGCACCAGCAAGGGGCGGACGCCCGGCGGCGCGGCTCGAGGTGCTGCGCACCGAACGGCTGACCCCGCACATGATCCGCATAGTCGCGGGCGGCGAGGGACTGCGGGATTTCGAGCCCAACGCGTTCACCGACGCCTACGTCAAGGTCGTCTTCAAGGTGCCGGGGGTGACCTACCCGGAACCGTTCGACATCCGGACGGTCCGTGCCGAACTGCCGCGCGAGCACTGGCCGCGGATGCGTTCCTACACGGTGCGCGCCTACGACGCGCAGGCCGGGGAACTCGTCTTCGACTTCGTGCACCACGGTGACGAGGGCATCGCCGGGCCGTGGGCCGCACGGGCGAAGCCCGGCGACGAGCTGCTGATCTCCGGGCCCGGCGGGGCGTACGCGCCGGGCCCCGAGGCGGACTGGCACCTGCTCGCGGGCGACGAGAGCGCCCTGCCCGCCATCGCGGCGTCGCTGGAGGCGTTGCCCGCAGGGGCACCCGCGCACGCGGTGATCCTGGTCGAGGACGCCGCCGAGGAACAGCCGCTCGTCACCAAAGCCGACGCGCAGATCACCTGGCTGCACCGGAAGTCCGGGGGCGACGTCGCCGCCGCGGTCCGCGCGCTGCCGTGGCGGGACGGGCTCGTTCAGGCCTTCGTGCACGGCGAGGCAGGGTTCGTCCGGGAGCTGCGGCGGTATCTGCTCGACGAGCGTGGTGTCCGGCGCGACCTGTTGTCGATCTCCGGGTACTGGCGGATCGGCAAGAACGACGAAGCCTGGCGCGAGGAAAAAGCGGCCGAGCGTGCGCGGGAGCAAAACGCGTAACCTCACGCCATGACGGGTGAACTGAAGGTGGACGTCGATCCGGCCGAAGTCGGTTTCGACGCGGCGCGGCTGAAGCGGATCGACCGGCATTTCGCCCGGTATGTCGACAAGGGCCTGCTGCCCGGATTCCTGGCCGTGGTGAGCAGGCATGGCCGCGTCGCCCATTTTTCCGCGTACGGCAGGCGGGACGTCGAAACGGACGCGCCGGTCGAGACGGACACCGTGTGGCGCATCTTCTCGATGACGAAGCCGGTCACTTCGGTCGCCGCGATGATGCTCGTCGAAGAGGGCCTGATCGACCTCACCGACCCGATTTCGCGGTGGCTCCCGGAGTTCGCCGAGCCACGCGTCTACGTCAAGGGGTCGGCGCTGCGCCCGGCGACCGATCCGGCGACCGAGCCGATCCGGCTGTGGCATCTGCTCACGCACACCGCCGGGCTCACCTACGGCTTCCTGCACTCGCATCCGGTCGACGCGATCTACCGTGAGGCCGGGTTCGAATGGGGCATGCCCGCCGGTGCGGACCTCGCCGAATGCGTCCGGCGGTGGGCCGCGCTGCCGCTCGTCTTCCAGCCGGGCAGCGAATGGAACTACTCGGTGGCCACCGACGTGCTGGGCCGGCTCGTCGAGGTCGTCTCCGGCAAACCGCTCGACGAGTTCTTCGCCGAGCGGATCTTCGGCCCGCTCGGCATGACCGACACCGGTTTCTTCACCGAGGACGCCGATCGTGTCGCGACGATCTACACCCCGCACCCGGGCACCGGGCAGATCGTCCCCGCCCCCGCGTTCGACGGCTGGGCCCGGTCCCGGCCGGCCTGCCTGTCCGGCGGTGGCGGCCTGGTGTCGACCGCGGGCGACTACCGCCGGTTCACCCAGATGCTCGTGCGCCGCGGCGCACTCGACGGCGTCCGGTTGCTGGGCCCGCGCACCGTCGACCTGATGGCGAGCAACCACCTGCCGGGACGGGCGGATCTGGAGGAGTTCGGGCGGCCGGTGTTCGCCGAGTCGCCCTTGCACGGTCACGGTTTCGGCCTCGGGTTCTCCGTGCTCGAAGACCCGGTGAAGGCGAAGACGCTCTCCAGCGCGGGGGAAATCGCCTGGGGCGGCGCCGCGTCGACCGCGTTCTGGGTGGACCACGACGAGGATCTGACCGTCGAGTTCTACACCCAGTTGCTTCCCTCCAGCACGTACGCGATTCGTCCCCAGTTGCGCCAGTTGGTGTATCAGGCGCTGGTGGACTAGACCACGATCGCCGCGTCGGGCAGTCTTTCCCCACGGGGAAAGGGGAGGGCATGCGGCGGATCGGCATTGTCGGGGCGGGACAGGCCGGGCTGGTACTCGGGCTCGGCCTGCGACGGCATGGATACGACGTCACCATCGTCACGGAGCGGTCCGCCGAAGCCGTGCGCGGCGGCAGGCTGATTTCCAATCAGTGCCTGTTCCATCCGGCGCTGACCCGGGAACGGGAACTCGGCATCAACTTCTGGGACGCGTACGCGCCCGAAATCGACGGTGTGTCCGTCACAGTGGCGGGCGAGCCGGGCGCGGACGAACCCAGGATCGCCTGGCGCGCGCCATTCGACCATCCGGCGCAGTCGGTGGATCAGCGGGTCAAGGTGTCGGAGTGGATGACCGGGTTCGCCCGGCTGGGCGGGGAGATCCGGCAGCGCCGGGTGAGCCCGGAGGATCTCGACGACTATGCCAGGGAATTCGACCTCGTCCTCGTGGCCGCCGGGCGTGGTCCGCAGTTCGACGCCCTGTTCCCGCGTAACGCGATACTTTCGCCGTACTCCGAGCCGCAGCGCTCGATCGGCATCCTGTACGTCAAGCCCGCCGGGGACGAGCCGTTGCCCGCGATCACTTCCGGCCTCAGCGTCAACCTCTCCGACGGGGGCGAATTCTTCGGTCTGCCGGTGTGGTCGGTCGACGGGCCCGTCTACGGCGCGGGGTTCTTCGGCCTTCCCGGTGGTCCGCTCGACTGCTGGGACGACGTCGCCGACACCGAGCAGCATTTCGAGCGCGCGCGGAACCTGCTGCGTACCTCCTTCCCTTGGCTCGCGGGCTTGCTCGAGAACACGCGGCCGAGTGGTCCGCTGGACGCGCTGCGCGGACGCGTCCAGCCGGTGGTGCGGCAGCCGGTCGGGACGTTGCCCTCGGGGGCGAAGGTGCTCGCGATGGGCGACACCGCCGTCACGAACGATCCGGTGGCAGGACAGGGCGCCAACATGGCCGCGCACGCGGCGCGGTCGTACGAGGAGGCGATCCTCGAGCACGCGGACCGGCCCTTCGACGAGGAGTTCATGCGCCGGGCGTTCGCGCGGTATTGGGACCGGGCGCGCTATTCGACCCGGTTCACCAACGACCTGCTGGAGCCGGGCCCGCCGCCGGACCACCTCCTCGAAACACTTGAAGCCGGGCAGGAGTTTCCCGAGGTCGCCCACCGGTTCGCCGACGTCGAAGCCCGCACCGCCTCCTGATCACGCGAGATCTCCCTCCAGACACACGAGTTCTCCGCCTGATCACGCGAGTTCGCCGTTCACGCACGCGAGTCCGGCTCCTGCTCCATCGTCCGCAGGGCGGCCTGCGAGGCCTCGGCGAGGCTGGCGAGCCCGCCCGCGGTGGCGACGATATTGAGCGACGTCGCGTTGCTGCCGAATTCGAACTGCGCCTCGTCGCCCACGACCTCATACCTGATCGAGCAGTTGTCCTCGATCCTCGCCCAGGTGTCCACGGCGATTCCCCGGTGAGTGAACACGGTCTGCCTCCTTGTCAGCGGGAATGTCGGGCCTGCGGGCCGCGGTGGCTTCCGGGCCCGACCGCGGCCCGCAGACCGTGTTGACGGTATCGGATGCATTCTGCATTGGGGATTGACTGATCGGGTGAAAGCATTAGCTGCAGGTGTCGGCTAGGGTCGCGGCATGGCACTGGAGAAGACACGCCGCAAGGTCAAGCTCGGCCGGTACATGCAGGCGCTGCGGAAGGACACCGTGCCGGTGCTGCGGCCCGAGGACATCGCCCCGCAGTTCCGGATCGCCGCGACCACGATCACGCGGATGGAAGGCGGGCTCACCTTGCCCGGCTTCACGCTGCTGCAAGCGCTGCTCGGTCTCTACGGGGTCACCGACAAGCAGCGGGCCGAGGCGACCCGGCTCTGGGAACACGCCAAGCAGGGCAGTACGAGCGTGGAGAACGTCACCGACCTGCCCACCAAGTACCGCGCCTTCCGCCACGACGAATCCGACGCCGTACTGGAGCGGGCCTTGGATGTTGTGGCGGTGCCGGGTTTGTTGCAAACGGCGCGGTACGCGGAGACGATCGGCGAAGCGACTCGGCGACATCATCGGCCGGAGGGATGGGACCTGCGGGCCGCCGCCGAGCGGCAGACCAGGCAGCGGCTGCTGGAGGGCACCAACCCGCTGCGCCTGTACGCGATCATGGACGAAGCGGTGATCCGACGGGTGATCGGCAGTCCCGAGATCATGGCTGAACAGCTCGAATACCTGCTCACGGCCGGTGCCCGCCGGAACGTGACTGTCCAAGTGGTGCCGTTCGGTGTTGGAGCGTATGGAACCATGTCCGGTCCGATGATCGTCCTCAGCTTCGAGGACGATCCGGACCTCGCCTACCTGGAGTACGCCGCCGGGGGTGAGACAGTGGAGAATGCAAAGGACGTACAGGCATTCGTGGAGACCTTCGAGGAGGTCCGCCGAAAGGTGGCACTGTCGCCGAAGGAGTCCGCGGAGCTGATCCGGGCAGCACTGGACGGACTGAGGAACGATGATCGAAAACACGGTATGGCGTAAGAGTAGCTACAGTGGGCCGCAGAACGCGTGCGTGGAGCTGGCGATAAGCCAAGCCGGGGCACGGATGCGCGACACGAAGGACCGCGAGGGCGGCACACTGGAGATGTCGGCCCCCGCGTTCGCGGCCTTCCTGCGAGTTCTGGGACGGTCGTAGGGATACCCGCGGCGAGTGCTCCGACCGCTGACAAGCGGCCGGAACACTCGCCAGCGCCTACGCCGGGGTGACTCAGGTGACGGCCAGTCCTTCGAAGGTCTGGAGTTTGACCGTGAAAGCCAGGGTGAGTCCCGAAGGCGCCGAGCACCGCACCACGGCGTTCCCGCCGGACGCGACGATCTCGGGTGGCACCCAGCCCGTGGGCACTGAACCTCCTGCGGAGCCGAAGGAATCGAGCACGCGTGGCTGCGGCGACCACGGGGTGACCGTGGTACCGACGGTACTGAGGCCCTGCTCGATCACCCAGGTCGCCGCGTGCCCCGCCGCGTCGGTCGCCATGACCTCGGCCCGGTACCGGCTCGCGCCCGGGGCCAGCGGGACGGCGGCCAGCAACGCCGGGCTTGTGCCCGCGATGCCGCTGCCCTGGGTCTCGCGTTCGCGGGCGCCGATCCGGCCGGTCGTGGTGTCGTGGGCGAACACCCAGTCCCGGCCGCCCCGCCACTGTGTCTGCCCACTGTCCGTTGTGGACACACAACCGCCGAGGTGGGACACCAGGTTCGCGTTCTCCGGTGGTACCCACGGCTTGGCGGGGTCGCTGCTGATGTTCCCGGCGAGCCGGACCGGGCCCGGTCCTTTCCGGCCCGAGAACTCGATGTTCGCCCGCGCCTTCGGGCTGGGCTCGAAGTAGCAGTTGAGGAACACCGACGAACCGGGGAAGTCACGGTTCGCGTCGACCGGGACCAGCGATTCGTCGATGAGCACCGGCGGACAGTCGAGCTGGTTCAGGAAAACGGTCTCCAGCGTCGAGTTCTCCAGCGTGAAATGCGGCAGTCCGGACGTCGCCACCGCGGCCAGCCAGGTCTGTTCGGTGGTCCGCTGGACGTCCTCCGAGCTGATCACCACGCCGACTCCGTGGAAGTGGCCGGAGTAGGCCGCCGAAGTCAGCAGGAGCGGCACGATGGAGCGGGAACCGCCGATGTACCAGTCCTGGGCGTGCACGCTGACGACGTCGGTCGCCACGAAGTCGTACTGCGTGCCCGCCGTCTGGAACCGGGTGACGTTCGCCAGGGTGGTGGTGCTGCCCAGCGTCAGGCCGAGCCGGGTGGCCGCGACGTAAAGGTGGTCGATGTCGACGAGGTAGCTGTTGTTGCGCAGCCGGACGCCGTCGCGTGAAGCGGTGACGCGGAGGTGGCTGAACCGCGAGTTGACCGAAAGCTGCGCGTGGACGCCCGCGCCGGACGGCGACTGGAACTCCAGGCGGCGGACGGTGGTGATCGCGTTGGCGGGAATCCCGTCGCTCCACTGGTGCATCAGATAGACCGGGATCGGGAACTGGGGCTGCCCGAGCCAGGTGGAGCCGACGGTGAACACGCCGGCGTCACGGTCGAAGTTGATCAGCATCCGGGTGACCAGCCGCTTCGCCGGGTCGGCGGGATCGGTCTTCACGTTGCTCGCGAAGTCCTCGGGGAATTTCGCCGTGGGCGCGGTGAACTTGCGTTCGGCGTCCCGGTCGATCGCGAACTCGGTGATGCGGATGGAGTCGATCCGGCCGGTGAACGGGTAGGTCGGGGTGCGGTACTCCGGCCAGCCGCCGGTGCTCTGTACGCCGACGTAGACGCCTTCCTCCACCGGCTGGGTCAGCGTCGCACCGCTCGCCGGGCGTTGTCCCTCCGGCGGTTGCGCGGGCGCCAGGCTCGTCCCCGGCGGACCGGCGTACAGGCACAACTGCGTGCCGTCCCAGACGAGGGCGAGATGGAGCGTCTGCCCCACGGGAAAGCCGCCGGGATGGATGATCGTGTAGTCCTTGCCGCCGAGGCAAGCGGTGGCGGTGACCGTGATCTTGCCGGTCGTACCGCCGAGGAAGACGCCGAACGCGCTGGTCGCCTTCTCACTGGTGAGCCGCTTGCCCGAACTGCTGAGGACGGCCGCGCCACCGCCGCCGGGGAGTTCGTCGGGACGCACGGTGCAGGCGACGCTGAAAGCCTTGGCACCATTGAGGTCCAGCGCCGGGCTGTCCCGCAGGTTGATCGTGTTGCGGCTGCCCGTGCGCAGCACCCCGGCCTTGCCGTTGCCGGTGAGCAGCGCGTCCGCGGTGGGCAGGTGTCCCACGGTCTTCGGCGAGACGCACAGCGCGGGGCCGTGCGGGCCGAAGAACCGGATGGTGGTGGTGTGCTCGCTCTCGCCCAGCAGCTCGATCCGGCCCTGCTCGCGGTCGACGTGCAGCGGACGGCTGATCCGGTAGTTCCCGGCGGGGAAGTACAGCACCCCGGGCCGGATCGGGTCGAGCGAGCCCATGGCCCGGGTGATCGCGGCCCAGTCGTCGTTCTGGTCGTCGCCCCGCGCGCCGAAATCGAGGACGTTGGCGAAGTCGTGTTTCGGTGCGACGGCCAGAACGCCTTGCGTGTCACAGGAACCGACGACGAACGCGCCCTGCGCCACCGGATTCTGCCGCGCGCACCGGCCTTTCTCGTCGGCCACCACCGCGGCCGCGATCCCGGCGCCGAGCCCGGTCACCGACGTCGGCGCCGCCTGTGCGGGCGGGTAGTAGCTCACGGTCCCGCCCGCCGTCGCGGGTGCCGCCGCGACCCCGGCGACCATCGTGCCCGCGGTGAGTGCGGCCGGTGTCGCCTTCGTGAGCTTCGCCGGCGCGGCCGGGTCCAGTGCGGGGCACAGTACGTCCCCCGCCTGGACCTCGACCGCCACCACCGCTGTCGCCAGTCCCATTGCGTTCCTCCGCCGTCGTCGGGACTGTCACTTTAGGACTGATCGACGGCGGTGAACCCGTTGTCCGTACGTCCTTTCGCGTCGGCCGGGTTGCCCGATCGGGAAGTTCCGGCGCGCGTCAGGCGGTGAGCTTCGGGATGATCTGGGTGCCGTAGTGGGCCATGGTTTCTTCGCGCCGGTCGTGCATCAGGTACAGCGCGAACTGGTCGACGCCGAGTTCCACCAGTTCTTCCAGCCGCGCGATGTGGGCCGAGGCCGGGCCCAGCAGGCAGAACCGGTCGACGATCTCGTCCGGGACGAAGTCGGTCGACGGGTTGCCCGCGCGGCCGTGATGGGCGTAGTCGTACCCTTCGCGTTCACGGATGTAGTCGGTCAGCTCGTGCGGCACCGGACCGGAATCGCCGTAGCGCGCGACCAGGTCCGCCACGTGGTTGCCGACCATCCCGCCGAACCAGCGCAGCTGCTCGCGCTGGTGGGCGACGTCGTCGCCGACGTAGCCGGGAGCGGCCACGCAGATGGTGATGCCGCTGGGATCCCGCCCGGCCGCGCGGGCCGCCTCCCGCACCGAACCGATGGTCCAGCGCGCGATCGCGGGGTCGGCGCACTGCAGGATGAACCCGTCGGCGTGCTCACCGGCCAGTTTCAGCGCCTTCGGCCCGTAGCCTGCCATCCACATCTCCAGCCGCCCGCCCCGGATCCACGGGATGCGCACGGCCGTGTCGTTCATCGTCACCTCACGGCCCTCTGCGAGGTCCTTGACCTGGCGCATGCACTCGCGGACAGTGGCCAAAGTGGACGGTGGGTTCCCGACGACGCGATGCGCGGAGTCGCCGCGGCCGATCCCGCACACCGTCCGGTTGCCGTACATGTCGTTGAGCGTGGCGAAGGTCGAGGCCATCACCGACCAGTCCCGCGTGCCGGGGCTGGTCACCATCGGCCCGACGATCAGCGAGGACGTCGCCGCGAGGATCGCCGAGTAGATGACGAACGGTTCCTGCCACAGCACGCACGAGTCGAACGTCCAGCCGTAGCGGAATCCCGCGTTCTCGGCGTCGGCCATCAGCCGTACGACCTCGCTCGCGGGCGGATCGGCCTGCAGAACAATCCCGAAATCCATTGACGCCCCCTCAGTTCAGGTACTGGTTGAGCTGCCGGGAAAGGAACTTGCCGTGCGAGGTGCTGCCGGTGAAGCCGGACGGCGACACCACGACGCGGCCCCGGGAAAGCACCGTGTCCACCTTGCCGGTGATCTCGAACCCCTCGTACGCCGAGTAGTCCACGTTCATGTGGTGGGTCTCGGCGGACAGGGTCTGCTTCGCCGCCGGGTCGTAGATCACGATGTCCGCGTCCGAGCCCGCCGCGATCACGCCCTTGCGCGGGTAGAGTCCGAACATCCGCGCCGGGGTGGCCGAGCACGTTTCGACCCAGCGGCCCAGCGACAGCTCACCCGCCACGACACCCTGGTGCAGCAGGTCCATCCGGTGCTCGACCCCGGGGATCCCGTTCGGGATGGCCCGGAAGTCGCCGCGCCCCAGCTCTTTCTGGTCCTTGAAACAGAACGGGCAGTGGTCGGTCGAGACCACCGAAAGGTCGTTCGTGCGCAGGCCGCGCCAGAGGTCGGGCTGATGCGACTTGTCCCGCAGTGGCGGCGAGGCCACGTACTTCGCGCCCTCGAAGCCCGGCTTCGCCAAGTCATCAATGGACAGATAGAGGTACTGCGGGCACGTCTCGGCGAAGACGTTCTGGCCACCCTCGCGAGCCTCCGCCACCGCCGCGAGCGCCTGCGACGCCGAGAGGTGCACGATGTACAGCGGTGCCCCGGTGACGTTCGCGAGCTGGATAGCCCGTGACGTCGCCTCGCCTTCCAGTTCGGGCGGGCGCGTCAGTCCATGTTGGACAGGATCGACCTTGCCCGCCGCCACGGCCTGCGCGGCCAGCTGGTCGATCGCGATGCCGTTCTCCGCGTGCATCATGATCGTGGCGCCGATCTCGCGCGCCCGCTGCATGGCCAGCAGGATTTCGCCGTCGGTCGAGTAGAACACGCCGGGGTAGGCCATGAACATCTTGAAGCTGCCGACCCCGCCGTCGACACAGGCGGACATCTCCTTCAACGTCGTGTCGTTGACGTCGGAGACGATCATGTGGAAGCCGTAGTCGATCGCGCAGTTCCCGTCGGCCTTCTCGTGCCATTTGTCCAAGGTGGACAGTAGCGAGGTGCCCTTGGCCTGTACCGCGAAGTCGATGATCGTGGTGGTGCCGCCCCACGCGGCGGCCGTGGTCCCGGTGCCGAACGTGTCGACCGAATGCGTGCCGCCGAAGGGCATTTCCATATGCGTGTGCGCGTCGATCCCGCCGGGCATGACGTACTTCCCGGTGGCGTCGATGATTTCCTCGGCCTCGATCAGCACACCGGGCGCGGCGACGGCGGCGATGCGTTCGCCGTCCACGAGGACGTCCGCTGTCGTCGCGCCCGCCGGGGAGAGGACCTGGCCGCCCTTGATGAGCGTCGTCATCACGCCTCCGCGAGCGGGCCGTAGCTGTCCGGGCGCCGGTCGCGATAGAACGCCCACAGATCACGGACTTCGGCGAGCCTGCCCATGTCGAGATCGCGGACGACGATCTCTTCCTCTGTGTCGGACGCCGCCTCGCCGACGAGCTGTCCGCGTGGGTCCGCGAAGTACGATTGCCCGTAGAAGTCGTTGTCGCCCAAGGGTTCCACGCCGACGCGGTTGATCGTGCCGACGTAGTACTCGTTCGCCACCGCGGCCGCGGGCTGTTCGAGGCGCCACAGGTACTCCGACAGGCCCCGGCTGGTCGCCGACGGGTTGAACACGATCTTCGCCCCGGCCAGGCCGAGCGCCCGCCAGCCCTCGGGGAAATGCCGCTCGTAACAGATGTAGACGCCGATGCGGCCGACGGCGGTGTCGAACACCGGGTAACCCATGTTGCCTGGCCGGAAGTAGAACTTCTCCCAGAAGCCCTTGACCTGCGGGATGTGGTTCTTGCGGTGCTTGCCGAGGTAGGTCCCGTCGGCGTCGATCACCGCGGCGGTGTTGTAGTACACGCCGGGCTGCTCGACCTCGTACATCGGGACGACCAGCACGACGCCGTGGCGTTCGGCGACCTCCTGCATGAGCTTCGTGGTGGGGCCGTCGGGGATGCCCTCGGTGTAGGAGTAGTAGTCGGTGTCCTGTACCTGGCAGAAATACGGGCCGTAGAACAGTTCCTGAAGGCAGACGACCTGAGCCCCCTGCGACGCGGCCTTGCCGATGGCGTCGACCGCGTTCGCGATCATGGACTCCTTGTCACCCGTCCACCGCTGCTGGATCAACCCGGCCCTGACCACTTCGCTCACTGATCTCCTCCTTCTTCGTTACGGGACGGGCCAGTGCCAGGTAGACGACGGACGCGCCGACCAGACCGGCCACCCAGTTGTAGTCGTAGAGAGGCTTGAGGAACGGGATCAGCCCGTCCGCGGGGAACGGACCGCTCCCTTCGGCGCTGTACGCGCCGCCGACGGCGAGCACCGCACCCACCAGAGTGGCCACCAGCGCCCGCCAGTTCCAGCCACCGGTGAACCAGTACACCCCATCGGGTGTGTAGAGATCCCGCAGTTTCAGCCGCGTCCGGTACACGATCCAGTACCCGGAGGCCAGGACCCCGGCGACCGCGCCGAGGAGCCCGCCGTAGAACCCGAGCCACGCGAAGATGTAGATGCTCGGGTCGGAGTAGAGCCGCCACGGCTGGATCAGGATGCCGACGATCCCGGTGATCAGCCCGCCGACGGCGAACGTGATCCGCTTCGGGAAGGCGTTCGAGAAGTCGTAGGACGGGCTGACCACGTTGGCCGCGAGGTTCGCCGAGATCGTCGCGAGCACCAGCGCGACGAGCGCGACGACGACCACGACCGGGCTCGAGAACTTGTCGGCGAGCTTCGCCGGATCCCACAGCTCGGCGCCGTAGAGCACCTTGCCGCCGGACGTGGTCAGGATCGCCACCACCGCGATGAACGTCATCGTGGTGGGCAGGCCGAGGATCTGGCCGCGGACCTGCTTGCGCTGGCTGCCGCCGAAGCGGGTGAAGTCCGGCATGTTCAGCGAAAGCGTCGACCAGAACGCGATCATCGCCATCAGCGACGGCGCGAACACCTTCCAGAAGCCCGTGCCCCAGCCGAGTTTCCCGGGATCGGCCAGGATCGGCCCGAACCCGCCCGCGTTGATCAGCACGTAGCCGAGCATCACCAGGAAGCCGACCGACACCAGCGGCGCCGTCCAGTTCTCGAAGCGGCGCACCGCCTCCATACCGCGCCAGATGATGAGCATCTGGATCACCCAGAACACCGCGAACGACAGCCACAGCGTCCAGTGCTGGCCCGCCACGATCGCCGAATCGCGCCAGCCGGATCCGGCGAGCCGCCCGACGATGACGTAGATCGCCTCGCCGCCCACCCAGGTCTGGATGCCGAACCAGCCGCACGCGATGAACGCGCGCAGCAGCGCGGCGAGGTTCGCGCCGCGCAGCCCGTAGAACGCCCGCGCGAACACCGGGAACGGGATGCCGTACTTGGTACCGGCGTGGCTGTTGAGCAGCATCGGCGCGAGCACGATCAGGTTGCCGAGGGTGATCGTGATCAGTGCCTGCAGCCAGTTCATGCCGAGCGCGATGAGCGACGCCGCCAGCGCGTACGACGGGATGTTGTGCGCCATGCCCATCCACAGCGCGAAATAGTTGTAGGTGGTCCAGGTCCGCTTGCCGACCGGGACCGGCGCCAGTTCCTCGTTGAAGAAGCGGCTGTTCTCCAACGACCGGACGTCACCGAGTTCGACCCGGCCGTCCCCGTGCACGAGCTGCGCTGACGCGCCCTCGGCGAGAGGGCGTACCTCGGGCTGGTCTTGGCGGCTCGTCGGCTCCATCGCCGAATCCTGCGCGCCGCCCGAGTCCGGGTGGGACTGTCAGTCTGTTCATTCTTCGACAGGTCGGAACGCAGTCTGTCGATTGCGCACGGACGCCTCGGGTGCATGACGTACGTCACATACCTCGCGGTAGCGCCTTCGCAACGAAGCCGAAACCCGGGCCGGGTCTTCACAGGATCTCCACAGCTCACTCCGAACGCCTCCACGGTCATTGCTTAGAGTCGGCGGCATGGACAGGGGAGGACGGCGGGTGCTGGTGGTCGAGGACGACCGCACCATCGCCGACGCGATCGCCGCCCGGCTGCGGGCCGAAGGATTCACCGTCGAACTGGCCCACGACGGGCCCGCCGGGGTCGCCGCGGACGTCGAGCACGAGCCCGAGCTGGTGGTGCTCGACGTCATGCTGCCCGGGTTCGACGGGCTCGAGGTGTGCCGCCGGATCCAGGCGCGGCGCCCGGTGCCGGTCCTGATGCTCACCGCCCGTGCCGACGAGACCGATCTGCTGGTCGGCCTGGGCGTCGGCGCGGACGACTACCTCACGAAGCCGTTCTCGATGCGGGTGCTCACGGCGCGGGTCCACGCGCTGCTGCGCCGGGTCGAGCGCGCCGCGCGGAACCCCGGCACCCGGATCGTGCTGGGCGATCTGGAGATCGACGTCGACGAGCGGCGGGTGTCCCGTGCCGGGGTGGCCGCGCAGCTGACGCCGATCGAGTTCGACCTGCTCGTGCACTTCGCCAAGCGGCCGAGGGCGGTGCAGCCGAGGGAGCGGCTGCTGGCGGAGGTGTGGGACTGGGACGTGCACGGCACCGCCTCGGGCACCCGCGCGGTGGACAGTCACATCAAGGCGTTGCGGCGCAAGCTCGGCGCGGACCTGATCCGCACCGTGCACGGCGTCGGCTACGCGCTGGAGGTCGGTTCGTGAAGGCCCGTTTGGTGAAACTCGTCGATCTGCTGCCGCGGCCGCTCGACCCGATCCGGTCGATCAAGCTCAAGCTGGCCATCCTGCTCGTCGTCTCGGGCGGGATCGCGCTGACGTTCTTCACCTACCAGATCGGCTGGATCCCGCCGCGCACCACGATCGCCGCCGTCGTGCTCGCGCTGCTCACCTCGCAGATCCTCGCGCACGGCATGACCCGGCCGCTGCGCGAGATGACGGCCGCCGCCCGCGCGATGGCCAAGGGCGACTACACCCGGCGGATCCGCGCCACCGCGCGCGACGAGGTCGGCGAGCTGGCCCACGCGTTCAACCAGATGGCCGCCGACCTCGACGCCGCCGACCAGCAGCGCCGCGAGCTGATCGCGAACGTCTCCCACGAGCTGCGCACGCCGATCACCGCGCTCAACGGCGTCCTCGAAAACCTCGTCGACGGCGTCGCCGAACCGGACCCGGCGACGTTGAAGACGGCGCTGCAGCAGACCGAACGGCTCAGCAAGCTGGTCACCGAGCTGCTCGACCTGTCGAAGATCGACGCCGGGACGTTCAAGCTCGACATCGAGGAGTTCGACCTCGCCGAGCTGCTGGCCGACGTCGCCGCCGAGGCCGAGGTGATGGCGACGGCCACCGGCCGCGGCGTGCGGTTCGCCGTCGACGTCTCACCGCCCGGCGCCACCGCGGTCGCCGACCGCGAGCGGCTCTACCAGGTCGTGGTCAACCTCCTGGAGAACGCCGCCCGGCACGGGCCCGCCGGGGGAGAAGTCCGCGCGTACGCCGAAAAACGTGGCGACGAGGTGATCATCGAGGTGCGCGACCAGGGCCCGGGAATCCCCGCCGCGGAACGGGATCGCGTGTTCGAGCGGTTCACCCGCGGCGAGCGCGCCGGGGGCGGCGGGACCGGCCTCGGCCTCGCGATCGCCCGCTGGGTGGTCGATCTGCACGGCGGCACCATCGGCGTCGTCGACACCCCGCCCGGTGAGCCCGAGGGCGGCCGCATCCGCGTCACCCTGCCCGCTTCCTGAACCGGAAAGCACATCACGGCCCGGCCTTCACGGCCGAGGTCTGCTTCGCGCTGCCCAACGGTGCTACCCCAAAGAGCGAGGAGAAATCCCATGTCCGAGCCGACCAAGCCAGAGCCGGCCCACGCCACGCCGCCCGGCGCGGCCAAGCCATCGGCGGCCGCGACGTCCACAGTGGACTTGCCGAAGGCGCCGCAGGTACCGGTGCTGCACCAGGTGACCGTCCCTCCGAAGTGGACAGTTGTCCCGTTGCCGCCCGCCGTGCTGCCCGCCGCCGCCGTGGCCGGGCTGGCCGCCGCGATCCTGCTGCCACTGGGAAAGCCGGGCATCGGCTGGGTGCTGACCGGGCTCGTGCTGGCGGCAGGGGTGGTGGTCGTGGACCGCCGTTCCCGCGAGGCGGGGACACCTCAGCACTTCACGAAGGCGAGTGCGGGGTGGGGGCTGTTGGCTCTGGCGTTGCTCGCGGTCGGGACGTATCGCGACTCGGGCTGGTTGTTCGTGTTGTGCGTGCTCGCGGCCTGTCTCTGCGGCTCGCTCGCGGTGGTCGGCGGGCGGACGGTCAACACGCTGGTCTACGACGTGCTCGCGGTGCCGGTCGAAGCGTTACGCGGCCTGCCATGGGTCGGCAAGGGGCTGGGCGCGCTCGCGCTCCGCAGGGCCGGGACCGGGCAGCGGGTGGTGTTCGCGGTACTGGCGACCGCGGGCCTGCTCGCCGTCTTCGTGCCGTTGCTGAGCAGCGCCGACGAGACCTTCGCGCAGCTGGTGTCGTCGCTCGTGCCGGACATCGACCCGCCCGCGGCGTTGCGCTGGGGCTTTGTCTTCGTCGCGGCAGGTCTCGGCCTGGCCGGGGCGTGCTACCTCCTCGCCTCGCCACCGCATCCGGCGGTGGACACGCGGCCCGTCCGCGCGGGTCACCGGCTGGAGTGGGCGCTGCCGCTGGGCGTGCTGGTGCTGCTGTTCGCGGTGTTCGTCGCGGTGCGGCTCGTCGTGTTGTTCGGCGGGACCGGTTACGTGCTGCGCACCGACGGGCTGACCTCGGCCGAGTACGCCCGCGGTGGTTTCTGGCAGCTGTGTGCCGTCACGGTGCTGACCCTCGCGCTGGTCGCCGCCGCGCTGCGCTGGGCGCCGAACGCGACGGTGAAGGATCGCGTGTGGCAGCGGACGATGCTCGGCGCGCTCAGCGTGTTGAGCCTGGTTCTGGTGGTGTCCGCGTTGAGTCGCATGTGGACATACCAGGAGGCGTACGGCTTCACCGTGCTGCGGGTGCTGGTCGAGGTCTGCGAACTCTGGCTCGGCGTGGTGTTCCTGCTCGTGCTCGCGTCGCTGGTGCGGCTGCGGACGGCCTGGCTGCCGAGGGCCGCTGTCGGCGCGGCGGCGCTGGCCCTGCTCGCGCTGGCGGTGCTCGACCCGGAGCGCGTCATCGCGGGGGCCAACATCGACCGGTTCGCCCAGGGGAAGCCGCTCGACGCGGCCTATCTGAGCCGGTTCTCCGCCGACGTCGTCCCGGCCGCCGAACTGCTGCCCGAACCGCGGCGGTCGTGTGTGCTGCGGCCCGTGCTGGACCGGCTCGGCAAGGACGGCTGGACGGAGTGGAACGCCAGCCGCTCGGCAGCCCGGCCTGTCCCTGTGGCGGGCCACTGGATCGAGGACTGCCGCTGAACCGGAGGGGTCCGCGGCCCGTAGTAGTACCTGTGGACGTGGGTGGCCGGACTGCCGAGGGGGCAGCCCGGTCACCTGCGGGCGTCAGAACTTGAAGACGCCGTCGGTTTCGGCGTCGGCGGCGCAGGCGTTGCCGTAGGTCGCGCGGAAGGCGACCGGTTTGCCGCGCCACTCGCCGGTGGCCGAGACGTCGACCGGCGAGTAGTTGAGGGTGCAGGCCTGGTGGCGCGGGGTGATCTTGTCGAAATCGCCCTTAGCGCGGCCGAGCACCGCGCAGGCGCTGTCGTGCGCGGGGTGGGTGCCGCCCGCCGGATCGCAGGTCAGCGTCACGGCCGCGAGCCGCCCGGTGACTTCGTGGGTGCTCAGCTCGAGCGAGGAGGGGAGTTCGTGCGGCGCCGGGCACAGGCCGATCAGGCAGGCGGCGAGCGGCGCGAGAGGGAAGAAAGCCATATCGGGTGTATCGGCACCGCCATACCGGTCACTGTGTTCCTCGTCCGGGTGAGTCTTCGTCGCTCTGCTGGGTGACATCGGCTGCGATGTCGTGGGCCAGCAGGGCGACGTACAGCGAGAGCATCGACTCGGGATCTTCGAGCCGGACGCCGAGCACCTGCTCGATCCGGGCGAGCTGCTGGTAGTACGCGGTACGCGAGGTGTGGGCGGCCGCCGCTGCCGCGGATTTGTTGCCGCCCTGGGCGCAGTAGTGCCGCAGCGCCTGCACGAGCCTGCTGCCCGCGGCGGCGTCGCGTTGCAGCAGCGGACCCAGCTCCCGCGCGGCGAACGCGGTCACGCGCTCGTCGTCGGCCAGCAGGTGCAGCAGCCCGCGCAGCCGGACGTCGGCCAGCCGATGGACCGGCCGATCGGTGCCTTCCCGCAGCGCCGCGGCCGCGACGTGCGCGGCCTCGACGAGGGTCCGGCGGGCCTCGGCTGGGCTCGACACGGTCGTGCCGACCGCGATCACCGCGGGCGCGCTGCTCCTGGCCTCGTGGACGTCGGAGGCCAGGCGCTGCAACACCGCGTCGGCGTTCGCCTCCGGCGACAGCGCGAGCAGCGCGCGCACCGCGACGTCGTCCGGCCCGACCAGTACCGACACCTTCGCCCGCCGGGCCGAGAGCGCGGCCGCCTCGGCGAGTTCCCGCAGCACCGGCGGCGTGGAGAGCGCGGGCCGCCCGGTCACGGCGATCCGCGGGCGGATCGCCAGCCCGATCAGGCGGCGTCCGGTCAGCGGGACGGCCAGCGCCGAGGCGCGGGCCAGGAGTTCCGCGGACGGCGTCGGCGAGCACAGCAGTTCGGTGAGTACCGCGCGGTGGGCCTGCCGTTCCAGCCCGTCGGAATCCTTCGCGACCAAACGGTGTACCGCGAGCGCCGACGCGGCCCGCTCGGCGACGACGCGGTGCCGGTGCGGCGGCGGCTCGGCGCACACGACGACCAGCCGCGCCCAGTCGTGCCCGCGCGCGCCGACCACGGTCACCAGCCAGCCCGCGCCGGCGTGGTACCCGGTCCGCTCGCCGACCTGGATCGCCCGCGAGCGCGCGGGCCAGCCGGTCAGCAGCTCGCCGGGGTCGGTGCCCGCCGCGTCGTAGGCGAGCACCTCGTGGTCCAGGGTCTCCAGCACCACCGGCTGCTCGGTGATCCGCGCGACCTCGCCGAGCACCACCCGCGGTTCGGCGCCCGCGACGGTCAGCGCGGTGAACGTCTCGTGCACGCGTTCGGCCGCGCGCAGCTCGGCCACCTGGGCGTCCACGATCATCCCGTTGACCGCCTCGGTGACCGTGACGTACCGCGTCTCGCGGGAGAGCGTGACCAGCGGCAGGCCGTGCCGGTCGGCAGCCTCGACCAGTGCGGGCGGCAGCTTCTCGTGCCAGTGCCGGACCAGCTCGATCACCAGGCCCGCGGCGCCGACTCCGGCGAGATCGCCGATGTAGCGGGCGAGCGCGGTGCCGTCGTCCGGCAGCGCGACGCCGGTGGTGAGCACCAGCTCGCCGCCGCGGAGCAGATGCGCGATGTCGGCGACCTCGGCGACGTGCGCCCACCGCACGGCCGCGTCGAGCCCGGCCGCCCCGGCCACCACGTGCGGACGACCCTGGCGCAGCACGGGAAGGGCCAGGACCTCGGCGACGGTCGGGTACATCGGCTCACATTCTCTGAGGTGAAGCAGTCTCCGGAGTGGGAACAGACTGTACGGCCGCGCGGCCGAGTCCGTACATGTTGCCGATGGCCCGGTGTGCCGCGCGCGAAGGAGACTCCGGAGCGCAGGCTTACACCACGACGAAGGAGCGGCCCCGTGACCGACCGCATCAGCCATTGGATCGACGGCAAACCGTTCGACGGGGTGGCGCAGCGCAGCGGGGACGTGTTCGACCCGGCGACCGGCGAAGTCGCGGCGAAGGTCGACTTCGCGGAGCAGGCCGAGGTCGACCGGGCGGTGGCGGCCGCGTCGGCGGCGCTGCCGGGCTGGCGCGGGACGTCGCTGGCCGGGCGCACGCGGATCCTCTTCGCCTTCCGTGAACTGCTCGTCGCCCGCAAGCACGAACTCGCGAAGATCGTCACGAGCGAGCACGGGAAGGTCGAGTCCGACGCTGCGGGCGAGATCGCCCGCGCGATCGAGAACGTCGAATACGCGTGCGGCGCGGCGCAACTGCTGAAGGGCGGCTTCAGCGAGAACGCCTCGACCGGGGTCGACGTCTACTCCATCGCCCAGCCCCTCGGCGTCGTCGGCGTGATCTCGCCGTTCAACTTCCCGGCGATGGTGCCGCTGTGGTTCGTCCCGAACGCCTTGGCGTGCGGCAACACCGTGGTGCTCAAGCCGAGCGAGAAGGACCCGTCCGCGGCGAACTTCATCGCCGAGCTGTTCGCCGAGGCCGGGCTGCCCGCGGGCGTGCTCAACGTGCTGCACGGCGACAAGGTCGCGGTCGACGGCCTGCTGGAACACCGCGACGTCAAGGCGATCTCGTTCGTCGGGTCGACGCCGATCGCCCGGTACGTCTACGAAACCGGGACCCGCAACGGAAAGCGGGTCCAGGCGCTCGGCGGGGCGAAGAACCACATGGTCGTGCTGCCCGACGCCGACCTCGACCTCGCCGCGGACGCCGCGGTTTCGGCGGGCTTCGGCTCGGCGGGGGAGCGGTGCATGGCGGTGTCGGTCGTGGTCGCGGTCGACCCGGTCGGCGACGAACTGGTCGCGAAGATCACCGAGCGGATGTCGAAGCTGAGGGTCGGGGACGGCCGCAAGCCGACCTCGGAGATGGGGCCGCTGGTCACCAAGGCGCACCACGCCCGCGTCGAGTCCTATGTGGACGCCGGGGTGGCGGCGGGCGCCTCGCTGGTCGTCGACGGCAGGGGCGTCGAGGCGGACGGCGGCCAGGACGGCTTCTGGCTCGGCCCGACGCTGTTCGACCACGTGCGCCCGGAGATGTCGATCTACACCGACGAGATCTTCGGCCCGGTGCTGTCGGTCGCCCGCGCCGATTCGTACGAGGCCGCGCTGGAACTGATCAACGCGAACCCGTACGGCAACGGCACCGCGATCTTCACCGGGGACGGCGCGGCGGCGCGGCGCTTCCAGAACGAGGTCGAGGTCGGCATGGTCGGGGTGAACGTGCCGATCCCGGTGCCGGTCGCCTACTACTCGTTCGGCGGCTGGAAGGACTCGCTGTTCGGCGACTCGCACGCGTACGGGCCGGAGGGCTTCCACTTCTTCACCCGCACCAAGGTCGTCACGTCCCGCTGGCCGGACCGCTCCCACGCGGGCGTCAACCTGGGCTTCCCGAAGAACTCGTGACGGCCGGATCCGTCACGGGCTGAGCGCCGGGCACTCAAGGTTCCGTAAACTCGTTGTGAGTACGACGGGCTTACGGAGGTGCGAGTGGCCAACGCGGATGAGCGCCGGTTCGAGGTGCTGCGCGCGATCGTCGCCGACTACGTCTCCAACCAGGAGCCGGTCGGGTCCAAGACGATCGTCGAGCGGCACAATCTCGGCGTGTCCAGCGCCACTGTGCGTAACGACATGGCCGCGCTGGAGGAGGAGGGCTACATCACCCAGCCGCACACCAGCGCGGGCCGCATCCCGACCGACAAGGGCTACCGGCTCTTCGTCGACAAGCTGTCCGAGATCAAGCCGCTGTCCACGGCCGAGCGCAAGGCGATCACGACCTTCCTCGACAGCGGCACCGACCTCGACGACGTCCTGCGCCGGTCCGTCCGGCTGCTCGCCCAGCTGACCAGGCAGGTCGCCGTCGTCCAGTACCCGGCGCTGACCAACGCCGCGGTGCGGCACCTCGAGGTCGTCCCGCTGACCCCCGCCCGGCTGATGCTGGTGCTCATCACCGACTCCGGGCGCGTCGACCAGCGAACGGTCGACCTCGGCGACGTCATCACCGACGAGGGCGTGGCGCGGTTGCGCACCGTGCTCAACGCGGCGATGTCGGGGCGCCGGCTCACCGACGCGGCGGGCCGCGTGGCGGAGCTGCCCGAGCAGGCACCCGGTGACCTGCGCGACGCGCTGACCCGGGTCTGTACCGTGCTGGTGGAGTCGCTGGTCGAACATCCCGAGGAACGGCTGGTGCTCGGCGGCACCGCGAACCTCACCCGCAACGTCGCGGACTTCCCCGGCTCGCTGCGCCAGGTGCTCGAGGCGCTGGAGGAGCAGGTCGTGGTGCTCAAGCTGCTCGCCGCTGCGCGCAACCCCGGTGCGATCACCGTGCGCATCGGTGAGGAAAATGAAGACGAGCAGATGCGCAGCACCTCGGTCGTGTCCATCGGGTACGGGCGCGACGACATGCTGCTCGGGGGCATGGGGGTGGTCGGCCCGACGCGGATGGACTACCCGGGCACGATCGCGGCGGTGCGCGCGGTGGCCAACTACGTGGGGCAGATCCTGTCCGCCCGCTGACCGGGCAGGCAGAGAAGAAGGAGAAGGCAAAGACGGTGGCGAGGGACTACTACGGCATCCTCGGCGTGGCCAAGAACGCGTCCGATCAGGAGATCAAGCGCGCGTACCGCAAACTGGCCAGGGAGCTGCATCCCGACGTCAACCCGTCGGAGGACGCGCAGCACCGCTTCGGCGAGGTCACCACGGCGTACGAGGTGCTGTCCGACCCGCAGAAGCGCAAGATCGTCGACCTCGGCGGCGACCCGATGGACAACGGCGCCCGTGGCGGCGGTGGCGGCGACCCGTTCGCCGGATTCGGCGGTCTGGGCGACATCATGGACGCCTTCTTCGGCGCCGCGGGCGGGGGCGGCGGTCGTGGCCGCGGCCCGCGCAGCCGCGTCCAGCCCGGCTCCGACGCGCTGATCCGGCTCGGCCTCAGCCTCGAGGAGTGCGCCACCGGCACCGACCGCGAGATCAGCGTGGACACCGCCGTCGTGTGCGACCTGTGCCGCGGCGCGGGCACCAACGCCGGTAGCGGCACCAAGACCTGCGACACCTGCGGCGGCGCCGGCGAGGTCCAGTCCGTGCAGCGGTCGTTCCTCGGCCAGGTCGTCACCGCGCGCCCCTGCCCGGTGTGCCGCGGGTTCGGCGAGGTCATCCCCGACCCCTGCCGCCAGTGTGGCGGCGACGGCCGGATCCGGTCGCGGCGCACCGTCACCGCGAAGATCCCGCCCGGCGTCGGGGACGGCATGCGCATCCGCCTGTCCGGACAGGGCGAGGTCGGTCCGGGCGGCGGCCCCGCGGGCGACCTCTACGTCGAGATCGACGAGTCCCCGCACGAGGTGTTCGTCCGCCAGGGCAACGACATCCACTGCAACTTCCGCATCCCGATGACCACCGCCGCGCTCGGCGCCACCGTGCCCATCGCGACCCTCATCGACGGCGACTACGAGCTCGACATCGAACCCGGCACCCAGCCGGCCACCGAACTCGTGCTCACCGGCAAGGGCATGCCGCGGCTGCGGTCCTCCGGGCGCGTCGACGGGCGCGGTGACCTGCACGTCCACATCGACGTCCAGGTGCCGACCAAACTCGACGAGGCCCAGCGCGAGCTGCTCATCGACCTCGCCCAGCAGCGCGGCGAGGAAGTGCCCACGCTGGCCACCAACGGCACCAAGCACGGCGGGCTGTTCTCCAAGCTGCGCGCCAAGAACCACCGGTAACCCGCGTGCCGGACACCACCCTGCCGGTCTTCCTCGCCGACGCGCTGCCCGAGGGCACGCACGCCGTGCTCGACGGCGAGGAAGCCCGGCACGCGGCCACCGTGCGGCGCCTGCGCGCGGGGGAGCGGCTCGTCCTCTCCGACGGCGCGGGCGGCATGGCCCGCTGTGTCGTCGAGGTCGTCCAGGCCGGCCGCGACGCGACCCTCACCCTCACCGTCGAGGAACGCTGGACCGAGGAACCGCCCGCCCTGCGCGTCCTCGTCGCCCAGGCGCTCGCGAAGGGCGACCGCGGCGAACTCGCCGTCGAACTCGCCACCGAGGCCGGCGCCGACGCCATCGTCCCCTGGCGCGCCGCCCGCAGCATCGCCCGCTGGGACGACGGCCCCCGCGGTGACAAAGCCCTCGCCCGCTGGCGCGCCACCGCCCGCGCCGCCGCCAAACAAGCCCGCCGCGCCCACGTCCCCGACGTCACCGAGCCCGCCGGCACCCGCGAACTCGCCGAACTGGCCGCCACGATGTCGCTGGCCGTCGTCCTCGAATCCGACGTCCCCGACCGGCTCACCGACCTCGCCATCCCCGGCACGGGTGACCTCCTCCTCGTCGTCGGCCCCGAGGGCGGCATCACCGACGAGGAACTCGCCGCCCTCACTCAGGCAGGCGCCCGCGCCGTCCGCCTCGGTACGACCGTTCTGCGCACGTCAACGGCCGCCGCCGTGGCTCTCGGCGCCCTCGGCGCACTCAGCACGCGCTGGCTATGAAAAATCTTCAACCAAAAAATTCGCCACAATTTGCGGCGAGTTATGGCGCGATCACACTGTGAGCCGTTACTCTCGTTTACTAACGCGCCACACACGGTTTCGGCGCGCTACTGGGTGAGACCCGGTCGCGCGCGAAGAACCCCGCCGGGCACCTCCCCCCTCGGTCCGGCGGAGCCGCGGCGGCGGTGGAGCGACCCCCAGGCTCCACCGCGCCGCGGCGTCTTCGTGTGTGCTTCCGCTTCGCTCCAGCCCACCCTTCGCGCCCCGGGCGGTTCCGCGTCCTACCCGGGGGGCCGAGCCCCCCGGACCCCCACGGTGCGGCAGCTCCCGACCCAGCGTGGTCCCCTCCCAGCGGGTGAGATCTTCGTCTGATCACGTGAGTTCTCCTTCTGATCACGTGAGTTGCGCGTCCAATCACGTGAGTGCGCCGTTGGATCACGGGTGGTGCGTGCTACTCGGGCCTGGCGGCCCTCGTGCACTGGGTTGGGTCGATAGGGTGTCGGGCATGAGTTCTGACGCGGAGACGTTGTTTGAGCGGATCATTGCGGGGGAGATTCCGGCGGAGGTCGTGTATCAGGACGAAACGACGTTCGCGTTTCGGGATATCAATCCGCAGGCGCGGGTGCACGTGCTGGTGGTGCCGCGGAAGAGGTATCGCAATGTCGCAGAGTTGGCGGCGGCTGACCCGCAGTTGTTGAGTGACGTCGTTGCCACGGCTGCCAAGGTCGCCTCGCTCGAAGGGATCTCTTCGTCTGGCTATCGGGTGGTGTTCAACACTGATGCCGATGCGGGGCAGACCGTGTTTCATGTGCACGCGCATGTGCTCGGCGGGGAGTCGCTGGGGCACTTCGGCAAGGTCGGCGGGTAGCGAGGGCCCGGGCGGCCTGCGGTAACCGGACTGCGCCGCGGCAGGCGAAACCGCTAGCATCGAGGGGTCAGAAAACCTCGAAAGCAGCGATAGCGCAGAAAGCAGGCCAGAGGCCACGTGGCCGGAACCGCACAGGGTGGAGCCGCCCAGCCCGACGTCCCCGACGGCGTCCCCGCAGAGTCCATCGACAAGTCGTCCAGCGGCACTGCGGCCATCGATGAGGCCACCGCCACCCAGGCGGCCCAGTCCCGATTCCCGATCCCCGACGCCGCCGCGCTGTCCCTGCTCGGATCCCGCGACGAGAACCTCCGGGTCGCCGAGGAACTCCTCGCCGCCGACGTCCACGTCCGCGGCAACGAGGTCACCCTCACCGGCACCCCCGCCGACGTCGCCTTCGCCGAACGCGTCTTCGCCGAGCTCGTGACACTGGCCGGGGGCGGCCAGCAGGTCGGCCCCGACACCGTCCGGCGCACCGTCGGCATGCTCTCCAGCGGCGACGCTTCGCCCGCCGAGGTCCTCAGCCTCAACATCGTCTCCCGGCGCGGCAAGACCATCCGGCCCAAGACGCTCAACCAGAAGCGCTACGTCGACGCCATCGACAAGCACACCGTCGTCTTCGGCATCGGCCCCGCAGGCACCGGTAAGACCTACCTCGCCATGGCCAAGGCCGTCCAGGCGCTCCAGGCCAAGCAGGTCACCCGCATCGTGCTCACCCGCCCGGCCGTCGAGGCCGGTGAGCGGCTCGGCTACCTGCCCGGCACGCTCAACGAGAAGATCGACCCGTACCTGCGCCCGCTCTACGACGCGCTGCACGACATGGTCGAGCCCGAGTCCATCCCGCGGCTCATGCAGGCCGGCACCATCGAGATCGCGCCGCTGGCCTACATGCGCGGCCGCGCGCAGCCCGTCACCACGCCGGTGCTGACCCCCGACGGCTACCGGCCGATCGGCGAGCTGGCGGTCGGCGACCTCGTGGTCGGCTCGAACGGTGAGCCCACCGTGGTCCTCGGTGTCTACCCGCAGGGCGAGAAGGACATCTACCGCGTCACCGCCGGGGACGGGGCGTCCACGCTCTGCTGCGGTGACCACCTCTGGACGGTCCGGACGGCGGCCGACAAGCGCCGGGGCAAGCCCTGGCGCGTCGTCGAGACGAAGGAGATGATTGGCAAGCTCCGGGCCGCCCACGCCCGCCGCTACGAGCTGCCGATGCTGACGGCGCCGGTCTGCCACCCCGAGCAGGACGTGCCCATGGACCCCTACGCACTGGGGCTCCTGCTCGGCGACGGATGCCTGACCGGCTCCACGACGCCGGGCTTCGCGACCGAAGACCCGGAGCTGGCGATCGCCCTAGAGATGGCGCTTCCCGGGGTGCGCGTGCGCCACAAGGGCGGCGTCGACTACACGCTGAACCGCGTGCGGGAACCCGGCGACGTGATCACGCTGGAGAACCCGGTCACCGGCGCCCTGCGCGCGCTTGAGCTGATCGGGACCCGTTCGCACTCCAAGTTCATCCCCGAGGTCTACCTCCAGAACTCCGCGGACGTCCGTCTCGCGGTCCTGCAGGGGCTTCTGGACTCCGACGGCGGGCCGGTCACCCAACGCGCCCGCACCTGCCGCATCCAGTACACGACGACCTCGTCGCGGCTGAAGGACGATGTCATCCGCCTGGTCCAGTCGCTCGGCGGCGTCGCCTACACCCGGCGGCGTGCGGCGCTGGGGCGCAAGCCGGGCCGTGCCAAGGGACGTGACGTCGGCTACCGGCACGACGCCCACATCGTCGAGATCCGGCTGCCCGCCGGGATCGAGCCGTTCCGCCTGACCCGCAAGCGGTTCAAGTACCGCGAAGCCGGTGGCGGGGGGCGTCCGATGCGGTTCATCGAGAGCATCGAACCGGCCGGACGTGCGGAAGCGGTGTGCATCCAGGTGGCCGCGGCGGACTCGCTGTATGTCACCGAGGACTACCTGCTCACGCACAACACGCTGAATGACGCCTTCATCATTCTCGACGAGGCCCAGAACACCACGCCCGAGCAGATGAAGATGTTCCTCACCCGGCTCGGCTTCGGCGCCAAGATCGTCGTCACCGGCGACATCACCCAGGTCGACCTGCCCAGCGGCCAGCGCAGCGGCCTGCGCGTCGTGCGCGACATCCTCACCGGCGTCGACGACCTGCACTTCGCCGAGCTGACCAGCCAGGACGTCGTGCGGCACAAGCTGGTCGGCGACATCGTCGACGCGTACGAGAAGTGGCAGGCCGTGCAGGACGCGCAGGACCAGCCCGGCAACGGCTGGAAGGGGGGCCGCCGATGAGTATCGAGATCGCCAACGAATCCGGCGTCGACGTCGACGAGACCTCGATCGTGTCCGCCGCGCGGTTCGCGCTCGACAAGATGGAGGTCAGCCCGCTCGCCGAGCTGTCCATCCTGCTCACCACGCTCGACGTCATGTCCGATCTGCACGAACGCTGGATGGACCTGCCGGGCCCCACCGACGTCATGGCGTTCCCGATGGACGAGCTGGACTCCTCCCGCCGTCCCGACGCGCCGGACGCCTCACCCGCGCTGCTCGGTGACATCGTGCTCTGCCCGGCGTTCGCGAAGGACCAGGCCAAGAAGGCCGGGCACGCGCTGCTCGACGAGCTGCACCTGCTCACCGTGCACGGCGTGCTGCATCTGCTCGGTTACGACCACGCCGAACCGGCCGAGGAACGTGAGATGTTCGGCCTGCAGAAGCGGATTCTCGGCGAGTACCAGGCCGCGGTGGCCGCGCTCGATCGCCGCGACGCGCAGCGCAGCGCGGACGAACGGCTGCTCGGCACCGCCGGGCTCGACACCGTTCCGCCCGCCGAAGAGCCGCCGGCCTGACGGGTCCTCCGCCGATGGGCGACTACACCGCACTGCTCGTCATCGCCATCGCGCTGGTTCTCCTCGGCGGGGTGTTCGCGGCGGCCGACGCGGCGATCAGCACCGTCTCCAAGGCTCGCGCCGAAGGCCTCGTCCGCATGGGCCGGGTCGGCGCGCGCCAGCTCGCCGCGGTCATCGACGAACGCCGCCGCCACATCAACCTGCTGCTGCTCCTGCGGGTCAGCTGCGAGCTGACCTCGACCGTGCTGGTCACCGTGGTGTGCCTCGACGAGATCGAACCGTTCGGGCTCGCGGTCGCCGTCGCCGCCGTGGTGATGGTCGTGGTCGTCTACGTCCTCGTCGGCGTCGGGCCGCGCACCATCGGCCGCCAGCATCCTTACTGGGTCGGGACCGTCGTCGCCGGTCCCGTCCGCGTGCTCGGTTCGGTGCTGGGCCCGCTGTCACGGCTCCTGATCGTCATCGGTAACGCCATCACGCCCGGCCGCGGTTTCCGCGAAGGCCCGTTCAGCTCCGAGGTCGAGTTGCGGGAGCTGGTCGACCTCGCGCAGGAACGCGGCGTTGTCGAGGACTCCGAGCGCGAGATGATCCACTCGGTGTTCGAGCTGGGCGACACCGTCGCCCGCGAGGTCATGGTGCCACGCACCGAGATCGTCTGGATCGAGCACGACAAGACCGTGCGGCAGGCACTGGCCCTCGCGCTGCGCACCGGCTTCACCCGGGTGCCGGTGATCGGCGAATCGGTGGACGACATCGTCGGCGTCGTCAACATCAAGGACCTCATGCCCGCGTACATGGCCGACGGCTCGGCGCGGCGGGTCTCCGAGGTCATGAACCCCGCGAGTTTCGTGCCGGATTCCAAACGCCTCGACGAGCTGCTGAAGGAGATGCAGCTCTCGCACAACCACATGGCGATCGCGGTCGACGAGTACGGCGGCACCGCGGGCGTGCTCTCCATCGAGGACATCCTCGAGGAGATCGTCGGCGAGATCACCGACGAGTCCGACACCGACGAGCGGCCCGAGGTCGAAGAGCTGGCGGACGGCGCGTTCCGGGTCTCCTCGCGGCTCGGGCTCGACGATCTCGGCGAGCTGTTCGGTCTCGACCTCGAAGAAGACCACGACGTCGAGACCGTGGGCGGGCTGCTCGCCGAACAGCTGGGCCGCGTTCCGCTGCCGGGCGCGGAGGCCGAAGTCGCTGGTCTTAGGCTGTTCGCCGAAGGGGGCAAGGACCGCCGCGGGCGGATGCGGATCACCTCGGTCGTCGTGCAGCCGGTCGCCAAGGCCGAGGAGGAAGCGGCCGAGGGCAACGGCGGGTCCGGGCGCCGCCGCGGCAAGCCGCCCCACCCCGATGAACGTGACAGGAGAGTCGAACATGCCTGAGCTGGACGCCGAGGACCAGAAGCTGGTCACCCTGGCCCGCTCGTCGCGGGCGCGCACGCAGGCCGCCGAGGGCGCCGCGGTGCGCGACACCGACGGCCGGACCTACGCCGCGAGCACGGTCGACCAGCCGTCCTTCCAGCTCACCGCGTTGCAGGCGGCGATCGCCGCGGCGTTGTCCAGCGGCGCCGAGGGCATCGAGGCCGCTGTGGTCGTCAGCGGCGAGCCGCTGCTGAAGGAGGCGTCGGTGCACGCCGTGCGCGACATCGCCGAACACGCGCCGATCGTGCTCGCCGATCCCTCGGGCGTGGTGCTGGAGGTGCTGCGCTGATGGGCGAGCCGCACCGTTCCGGGTTCGCCTGTTTCGTCGGCAGGCCCAACGCCGGGAAGTCGACGCTCACCAACGCGCTGGTCGGCACGAAGGTCGCCATCACCTCCAGCAAGCCGCAGACCACCCGGCACGCGATCCGCGGCATCGTGCACCGGGAGGACAGCCAGCTCGTCATCATCGACACGCCGGGCCTGCACCGGCCGAGGACGCTGCTCGGGCAGCGCCTCAACGACGTCGTGCACTCGACATGGTCCGAAGTGGACGTTGTCGGATTCTGTGTGCCCGCCAACGAGAAGATCGGTCCCGGCGACCGGTTCATCGCCACCGAGCTGGCCAAGATCGCGAAGCGTACGCCGGTGATCGGCATCGTCACCAAGACCGACCTCGTCAAACCGGAACAGGTCGCCGAGCAGCTTTTGGCTCTGCAGAAGGTGATGGACTTCGCCGAGCTGATCCCGGTGTCCGCTGTGGACGGTTTCCAGGTCGCCGATGTCGCCGACGTCCTGGTCGCCAAACTGCCCGAGGGGCCGCAGCTGTACCCGGGCGGGGAACTCACCGACGAGCCCGAGCAGACCCTGGTCGCCGAGCTCATCCGCGAGTCCGCTTTGGAGGGTGTCCGCGACGAGCTGCCGCATTCGATCGCGGTCACCGTGGAGGAGATGCTGCCCCGCGAGGGCCGCGACGACCTGATCGACGTCCACGCGTTCCTCTACGTCGAGCGGTCGAGCCAGAAGGGCATCATCCTGGGGCACAAGGGCGAACGGCTGCGTGAGGTGGGCGCCACCGCGCGTAAGCACATCGAGGCGCTGCTGGGTTCGAAAGTGTATCTCGACCTGCACGTCAAGGTGGCGAAGGATTGGCAGCGTGATCCCAAGCAGCTGCGCAGGCTCGGTTTCTGAACTCTCGGTCTCGATTCGGTCGCGACGGGACGAAACGCGGAGCGGTACCGGACGGTGCGCCCTACAGTCTCACCTCCGGCATCGGGCGCTGATCGGGCAGCGTGACAGGCCGGTACCTCACGTACACCGAAAGGGACACCGAGAAAATGACCGAGAACCAGGGCCTGCCCAACTACTCCGGCGGCCAGGGGGGCGGCTACCAGCCCGGACCGCCGCCCAGCAACAACCTGGTGTGGGCCATCCTCACCACGATCTTCTGCTGCTTGCCGTTCGGTATCGTCTCCATCGTCCAGGCGACGAAGGTCAACAGCCTGTGGGCCCAGGGGCAGACCGCCGCCGCGCAGGAAGCGGCGAACGCCGCGAAGAAGTGGGCCATCATCGCCGCCGTGGTCGGCGTGGTGCTGTCGGTGATCTCCCTGATCCTGTCGCTCGCCGGGGTGTTCACCCTCGGGGGCACCGTCAGCACGCGATACTGACGTACGAACCAGCAGGGGGGTCTCGATGACCAACCAGTACCCACCGCCGTACCCGCCGGGCGGGCAGCAGCCGTACTACGGCTACCCGGGGCCGCCGAACTACGGGCCGCCACCGGACAACAACCTCGTGTGGGCCATCCTGGCCACCGTGTTGTGCTGCCTGCCGCTGGGGATCGTCGCGATCGTGAAGTCGAGCCAGGTGAATTCGCTGTGGTTCCAAGGACTTCACGCCGAGGCGCACAAGGCCGCGGACGAGGCGAAGAAATGGGCGATGTGGTCGGCCATCAGCGTCGGGATCCTCCTGCTGCTCTACGTCATCTTCGTCGTGGTGATGCTCGTGGTCGTCGGCACCTCGGTGAAGGGGTTCACGCCGTGACCACGACCGTCTACACGGGATTCCCGGCGCGGGGCTGGCGGGCGAGGACGCGCGCGCTGGCCCCGCCGCTGGCCATCGCCGCGGGCGCCGCTGTGGGCTGTGTCGCGGTGTGGCTCGGCGACCCGACCACCCCTGGCGGCCCGTTGCCGGTGTGCCCGACCAAGGCGCTGCTGGGCATCGACTGCCCCGGCTGTGGTGGTCTGCGGATGGCCTACAGCCTGCTGCACGGCGACATCCCGGCCGCGCTGCACTACAACGCGGTGTCCTTTGTGGTCGTTCTGCTCTTCGTGTGGAGTACCGCCGGCTGGGCGGTCGGACGGCTGCGTGGCAGACCGGTGAACAGCTGGCTCCACTGGCAGTGGACCCCGCTGACCTTCGCCGTGGTGTTCGTCGTGTGGTTCGTCGTCCGCAACCTGCCGTTCGCCCCGTTCACCGGCCTGTACGTCTGATTCGGCCGCGGCCGGAACCGGTGGCGGCGCGGCTGCGTCGGACCGGTTCGACAGTTCGTGCGGCATGGACGCCTGCGGTGTGGAACCCTTGCCCCACCGAGTACGCTCCGCGAACCGGCCGGACCGTCCACACTGCCGTACATTTGGGCCGATTCCCGCACGAGGCCCGTGCGGGGGAGCGACCAGCGAGGGGGGAACACCCGATGACCGATCCCTACGGCCAGCAGCCCTCCGGCCAGCCGGGGCAGCAGCCGTTCGGACCGCCCGCGCCGTTCGGCCAGCCGACGCCGTACGGGCAGCCGCAGCCCGGTCAGCAGGCCCCGTTCGGACAGCCGGGGCCATCCGCGCCCTACGGTCAGCCCGCGCCCTTCGGCGCGCCTTCGCCGTTCGGCGGACCGCCGCGGAACCTCGCGAACTGGGGCCAGCGCGTCGGCGCGTTCCTCATCGACCTCGGGCCGATCATCGGCATTCAGCTCATCGGGTACCTGGTGATGATCGGGTCCATCACGGCGGGCAGCATTCTCCTCGGCATCGGCGGCCTCGCCGGGCTCGGCTGGACCATCTACAACCGCTGGATCCAGGGCGGCAATACCGGCCAGTCGCTCGGCAAGCGCGTGCTGAAGATCAAGCTGGTCAAGGAAGACACCGCCCAGCCGCTCGGCGCCGGTGGCGCGTTCCTGCGCGACGTCTGCCATTTCCTCGACAGCGCCGTCTGCTATCTCGGGTTCCTCTGGCCGCTGTGGGACGACAAGGCGCAGACCTTCGCAGACAAGATCGTCGGGTCCATTGTGGTCACTGACGACAGCGCTCCCGGCGCCATTCCCGGCGCGGGTTCTTCGCCTTTCGCCGCCGCGCCCGCGCAGCCGTATGGCGGCGGATATCCGCCGCCGGGACAGCCCGTGCAGCCGATGGTGTCCGGCCAGCCTTCGGGTGGCTTCGGCCAGCCACAGCCGGGCCAGCCGCAGACCGGCGGCTTCGGCCAGCAGCCGCAGGGCGCGTTCGCCCAGCCGCCCGCGCCTGGGCAGCCGGGCGGTTTCGGCCAGCCGCCGCAGTCCGGTGGCTTCGCCCAGCCCGTCGCGCCGTCGGCGCCCGCGGCGGGCGGCCAGGACGAGCCCGAGCGGACCCAGATGTTGCGGCCGGACACCGGTCAGCAGGCGGGACCCGCCGATGCTCAGGCCGAGCGGACCCAGATGCTGCGGCCGGACACCGGTCAGCAGGCAGGGCCTGGCGATGCTCAGGCCGAGCGCACCCAGATGCTGCGTCCGGAAGCTGCCACCGGCTCCGGTCAGGCCGATGAGACGCAGAAAATCCAGCCCGGCGGCTTGCCGCCGAACCAACCCGGCCAGGACCAGCCACCGCGGTAGCGGGGGCCGGTACCCGGTCACCACCGGCGGGGAACGCTCGCCGGAAGATCACGAGTAATTGGGGAACACCGTCATGACCAATCCCTACGGCCAGCAGCCCGGCCAGCAGCCCTACGGCCAGCAGCCCGGGTACCCGCAGTCGGGCGGCACGCCCGCGCAGTCCGGCGGGATGCCCGCGCCGTACGGCCAGCCCGCGCCCTACGGACAGCCGTCGCCGGCGTACGGCCAGCCCGCGTTCGGCGGTGGCCCGGGGATGCCGCCCGGTGGTGGCGACATCAACGCCATCAAGGACTACAAGGGCTGGGCGATCGGCTGCATCTTCCTGTTCTGGATCCTCGCGATCTTCGCGATCATGAAGTCCAACGAGGTCAACACGTACAAGGCCCAGGGCAACTACATGATGGCGGAGCAGGCGTCGAAGACGACCAAGACGCTCTGCCTGATCGCCACCATCATCGGCGGCATCAGCTGCGCGCTGTCCATCGTGTGGATCATCGTCGCGATCGTGGCCGCCTCCAGCGTCCGCACCTACAGCTACTACCACTGATCCGGGGTCGCTCCACCCCGATGTCGTCCCCGGGTGGGACGATGTCGGGGTGGTGAACCTCTATCGCGACACCGGAGTGGTGCTGCGGACGCACAAGCTGGGTGAGGCCGACCGGATCGTCACCCTGCTGACCAGGCGGCACGGCAAGGTCCGAGCCGTCGCCAAGGGAGTGCGCCGCACGTCGTCGCGGTTCGGGGCGCGGCTGGAGCCCTTCGGCCACGTCGACGTCCAGTTCTACACCGGGCGCACGCTCGACGTGATCACCCAGGTCGAGACCGTGGACGCATTCGCGCTGCCGCTGGTCGCCGACTACCAGCGCTACACCGCGGCGAGCGCGATCGCCGAGACCGCGGACCGGCTTTCCGCCGAAGAGGGCGAGCCGGTGCTCAAGCTGTACCTGCTCGTCGTGGGCGCGCTGCGCGCGCTGGCCGGTGGCGAGCGGGACTCCTCGCTGGTGCTCGACGCGTTCTTCCTGCGCGCGATGTCCTACGCAGGCTGGGCGCCGGCGATCACCGAATGCGCCCGCTGCGGCCTGCCCGGCCCGCATGCCGCGTTCAGCGTCTCCGCGGGCGGTTCGATGTGCCAGGACTGCCGTGTCCCCGGTTGCGTGCATCCCGCCCCCGAGGTGCTCGTGCTGCTCGACGCGCTCATGCACGGCGAGTGGACGGTCGCCCAGGATTCGGTGCCGGTGGTGCGGCGTGACGCGAGTGGCCTGGTCGCGGCGCATCTGCAGTGGCATCTGGAACGGCAGCTCCGCTCGCTGCCCCTGGTCGAGCGGCGTGCCAGGGAGGCCGCCGCGCCGGGCCAGTAGGGTCGTCGGCGAAGAACTACCGGGTTTTGGGAGGGTACGAGGTGCTGCGCAGGGGACGCGAGACCAAGGCGTCGCGGTACGAGCTGCGGGCGCCGGATCCGCATCCGTCCGGGGCGCGGCCGCCGGAGATCCCGCGCGAACTGGTCCCGAAACATGTCGCGCTGGTGATGGACGGCAACGGTCGCTGGGCCAACCAGCGCGGGCTGCCGCGGATCGAGGGACACAAGCGCGGCGAGGCCGTGATGATCGACGTCGCGAGCGGCGCGGTCGAACTCGGCATCAAGTGGCTCTCGGTGTACGCGTTCTCGACCGAGAACTGGAAGCGCAGTCCCGAAGAGGTGCGCTTCCTGATGGGCTTCAACCGCGACACGATCCGCCGTCAGGTCGACTATCTCGGCTCGATCGGCGTGCGGATCCGCTGGGCGGGGCGGCGTCCGAAGCTGTGGGCGAGCGTGATCAAGGAGCTGCAGGTCGCCGAGGAGAAGACCAAGCACAACACCGCGCTCAACATGACCATGTGCGTCAACTACGGCGGGCGGGCCGAGCTGGCCGACGCGATGCGCCGGATGGGCCAGGACGTCGCGGACGGCAAGCTGAACCCGGACAAGATCAGCGACCGCACCATCGGCAAGTACCTCTACCAGCCGGACATGCCGGACGTGGATCTGTTCCTGCGGCCGTCGGGCGAGCAGCGGACGTCCAACTTCCTGATCTGGCAGTCGGCCTACGCCGAGATGGTCTACCAGAACACGCTGTTCCCCGACTTCGACCGCACCCACCTGTGGCGGGCCTGCCTCGAGTTCGCGAAGCGCGACCGCCGGTTCGGCGGCGCCGTCGACCAGGCTTCGGGCGACGCCTCGGGAGGCGCGTCGTGAGCACCGCCGAGGCCGAGGAGACGGCCGATCTGCTGACGCGGGCGCGTGAGGGGCTGGAGCGCTACCTCGAGGTGCACGTCGACGACGACGGCGTGCTGACGTTCTCCCACAACGACGTGCCCTGCGTCGTCCAGGCGAGCATGCTCGCGGACGGGCTCGCGGTGCTGAGCATGACCTGCGTGATCGCGTGGGACCTGCCCGACGAGGAATCGATCGCGGCCGCGGTGGCGCGGCGCGCGGGCGAGGGGCTGTTCGGCACACTCGGGGTGTCCCGCAGCGAGAAGGGTGCCGACGTCACGCTCCGGTACGCGTTCCCGGCGAGGGGGATGGAACCCGCGCCACTGGGGACGTTGATGATGCTCGTGGTGTCCACCGCGTCGCAGCTGCGGGTGGAGCTGCCCGGCCTCGGCTGAGACGTTTTCGCCGGGAAAACCGGCGCGAACGGAGTTTTCGGTGCCGAAACGGGCATCGAACTTCCGCTCGCTCGCGAGGGTGTCGGTGCGGCCTGGCATCATCGCGACCGTGGAAACCATTTCCAACAACCCCGCCGAGCCGGTGCGGGCTCGTCGCCGGTTCCGCGTCTCGTCGATCGAGGTGCTGTGCGCGGTCCTGCTGATCGCGATCCTGGCGCAGGGCTGGCTGCAGCGCGTCTTCGACGTGCCCGCGCTGCGCACCGGGTCGACGGTGTTCGTCGCGGTGTGCGTGCAGGCCCTGCCGTTCCTGGTGCTCGGCGTGCTCATCAGCGGTGCGATCGCGGCGTTCCTGCCCGCGCGTGTGCTGCGCCGGCTGCTGCCGCGGCGGACCGGGGTCGCGGTCGGTGTCGCCGGGCTCGCCGGGGTCGCGTTGCCGGGATGTGAGTGCGCCTCGGTGCCGGTGGCCAGACGGCTGATGGGCCAGGGCGTGGCCCCCGCGGCGGCGTTGACCTTCCTGCTCGCCGCGCCCGCGGTGAACCCGGTGGTGCTCGTGGCGACGGCGGTGGCCTTCCCCGGCAAGCCCGAGATGGTGCTCGCGCGTTTCGCGGGTTCGCTGGTGACGGCGATGGTGATGGGCTGGCTGTGGGCGCGCTGGGGCAAGCTGGAGTGGATCACCGAACGCGCGCTGAAACGGTTGCCCGAGGTTGAAAACGGGGCCCGGTGGCGGGTTTTCGCCGAGACGGCCCGTTCGGATCTCGTCGAGTCCGGGGGTTTCCTGGTGCTCGGCGCGTTCATCTCCTCGGCGCTGAACGTCCTGGTGCCCGCGAAGTGGTTCGGCGTGCTGGGCGAGCAGATCGTGCTCGGCGTGCTGGTGATGGCGGTGCTCGCGGTGGTGCTCGCGTTGTGCAGTGAGGCGGACGCCTTCGTGGCCGCGTCGCTGTCCGCGGTGCCGTTGCTCGGGAAGCTGGTGTTCCTCGTGGTCGGGCCCGCCGTCGACGTCAAGCTGTTCGCCTTGCACGCGGGTACGTTCGGCCGGTCGTTCGCGCTGCGGTTCGCGCCGGTGACGTTCGTGGTGGCGCTGCTCTGCGGCGTGCTGGCAGGTGTGGTCTTCCTCGGAGGTGTTTCGTGAGGCGGGAAACCCAGAACGTCCTGCTGATCCTGCTCGGCGGGGCGCTGGTGAAGATCGCCTTGAACGGCGACTACCTGCGCTACGTCAAGCCCGCGCAGCAGCCGTGGATCATCGCCGGTGGCGCGGTGATGGTGGTGCTCGGCGCGATCGCGATCGTGCGCGATCTGCTGGCGGCACGGGCTCGGGCCTCGGCGCCGCCGGTGTCAGCGGAGGACGCGCACGACCACGGGGCAGGGGAGGGGCATCACCACGCGGCCCGGTCGGCCTGGCTGCTGGTGCTGCCGGTGCTGGCGGTGTTCCTGGTCGCACCGCCCGCGCTGGGCTCCGATTCGGTGACCAGGACCGAGGCCAGGGCCCCGCAGAGCAGCGCCGCGGCCGACGCTGCGGCCTTCCCGCCGCTGCCCGCGGACTCCGTGGTTTCCTTGCCCCTCAACCAGTTCGTCAGCCGGGCGGGCTGGGACCACAACGGGACGCTGAACGGCCGCACGGTCTCGCTGTCCGGATTCGTCGTGCACACCGGCGGCAGCACGCTGCTGGCCCGGCTGGTGATCACCTGCTGCGCCGCGGACGCCTTCCCGGCGACCGTCCGGCTGCTGGGTGGCGGCGCCGACCACCTCGCGAGCGACACCTGGATCCAGGTGACCGGCCAGGTCGTCCCCGGCACCGCGACGAAGGCCAACGGCTACACCCCGGACCTCACCGCCACCACGGTGACACCCATCCCGGCCCCGAAGGATCCCTATGAGTACTGAGCGCCTCAGTGGTCGGTGCAGACGCCGACGATCTCGACGGTGTGGCTGATGTCGGAGAAGCCGTTTTCGGCGGCGACCTTCTCGGCCCAGCGCTCCACCGCGGGCCCCTCGACCTCGACGGTCCGCCCGCACAGGCGGCACACGAGGTGATGGTGGTGATGTGCCGAGCAACGCCGGTAGATGGCCTCGCCGGACTCGGTGCGCAGGACGTCGATCTCCCCGGCCTCGGACAGCGACTGCAGGGTCCGGTAGACCGTGGTCAGCCCGATGCCGTCCCCGCGTTTGCGCAGCTCGTCGTGGAGTTCCTGCGCGGAACGGAAACCGTCGATGGTGTTGAGCAGCTCGACGACGGCGGTCCGCTGCCGGGTGGACCGGCGGCCGGGAACCGGCGTCGTACTGCGGGAGGCGGCCTGGCTCATCGTCACTACTTCCCTTCCTGCACGTGTGCCACCGCGTCGACGACGATGTGCGAGAGATGGTCGTCGGCCAGCCGGTAGACGACCTCGCGGCCCCGGCGTTCACCGCGGACCACACCCGCCGTCTTCAGCACGCGCAGGTGCTGGCTGATCAGCGGCTGGGCGACGTCGAGCGCGTCGACCAGCTCGTGTACGCAGCGGTCGGCCTCGCGCAGTTGCAGCACGATCGCGATCCGGACCGGGGCGGCGAGCGCCCGCAGCAGGTCACCGGCGTCGGCGAGGATGGCGGCCGAAGCCGTCGCCGCGGGGGCGGCGCCCGGCTGGCCGGGGGTGTGCGTGCCGTCGTCGTCCGCCCAGGCGGGCACGGCCGCACCCGGGGTCACCGTCGCCATGTCGAGCCTCCGCCCCTTACACCATGCCCGGCCGGTCCGGACCATGATTTCCGTAGTCATTGCCGATAACGGCACCTCCTATCCTAGTGTTCCCTCCGGTGACGGCCGCCTGGTCTTCGACGCGCGGAAGGTGCTAGTCCATTCAGGTGACATCGGGGTAAATCGGTGGTTCCACTTCGCAACCTGTGGCGGACGGTGCAAGGTTGTCGCAGGAACTTCCGCCGGGCCGCCGAACCGGCGGTCGCGTTCGTGTCCGTCCGGAGCGGAGGCAGTTGGGGCATCATGAGGCGTTTCGTGACGAAGTCGGCCGCGTCGGCACTGGTCGTGCTGCTGGCGGTCCCGGGGGTGGCCTCGGCGCAGGCTCCGCAGTCCGTGGACGAGAAGACGGGCCCGGTGTCGTTCGCCAACATCGCGTCGGTGCGCATCGGTGCCGGCGGCGGCCAGCACGGCGGCGCGCTGATCACCGAGACCCAGCGGTCGCCGCTGAGCCCCGGCCAGTCCAAGCTGTCCGCCGAGCGCGTCGCGGTGCCGAACAACGACGGTGAGAAGGCCACGCTGGGCGGGCACTACGAGATCGACCTCGGCAAGTTCTCCGGCGCGTCGGCCAGTGCCTATCCGTCCGCGATCGCCAGCCGCGACCACGACGTCGTCGCCGCGCTGCAGCAGAGCACCGTGCCGACCGCGGCCGCCGAGACCAACTACGCCTTCCGCGACACCTGGCAGGGCGGCGCGAAGCCGCTGGACAACACCGTTCTGGTGTTCGAGGGCGCGCGCAGCGCGGTCGACTGCACGGCGACGAACCGGACCACGGCCACGACCTCCGTCGCGAAGCTCTGGGTCCGCGGCACCGACGGGACGCTCGCCCCGGTCGCCGTCCCCGGCGGCGGGTCCGCGCTGGAGCTGAAGAACCTGAAGCTCGGCCCGCCCGGCGACGTCCAGCAGGCGAGCAAGGACAAGACCGTCTCGGACGTCACGATCTCCCGGGTGACCGCCTTCGACCAGCTGGTCCGCCAGGACGGCTGGCGCGACGGGGACGTCACCGCGGTCGCGGGCTGGCGCGTCGACATCACCACGCACGTCCGTGACGCGCAGGGCGTGAACCTCGAGGACGTCAAGACGAACGCCGTCCTCGGCGGCGTCAGCTGCTCGATCCCGAAGAGCTTCGTGGCCAGGGCGGCGGGCGGCACCGGCACCGGCGCGACCGGGCAGCAGCAGCCCACGGTGCCGACGCAGGTCCCCGCCGGGTACGTCGCCGCGTCCGCACCGGCGGACGGCTTCCGCGTCCCGCTCGGGCTCGGCCTCCTGGGCGGCGGTCTCGCCTTCGCCGCGCTCGCCGTCGTACTGGGCCGTCGCCGTCGTGCGAAGGCGGGACAGGAGTAACGCGCGTGCTGCGCACCGGTCTGGCCGTGCTGTCGGCGGTGGTGGCGGTGCTCGCGATCGCCGCGGGGGTGATCGTGCTGACCTGGGTGCCCGCGCCGACCGCGGCCGTCGAGCCGCCGCCGGGCGCGCTCCCCGGCGAGGACGGCGCGCCCGCGGTGCTCCCGGTGGACAACTCCGCGCCCGGTCAGCAGCGTCCCGGCACGGTCGCTTTGCCCGGCGGCGGCATCGCGCGGCTGGTCCGCACCGAGGTGACCCGCACCGGTGTCCTCCCGATCCCGCGCGGGCTCGGCGACGCCGCCTGGTGGGGCGCGCGCCTCGGTGCCGAGCACGGCGCGTCGCTGCTGTCGGGGCACGTCAACTGGGCGGCCGCGAAAGGCCCGTTCGACGAGCTGTGGCGGATGAAGACCGGCGACAACGTGAGCATCCTCGACGCGAAGGGCGGCCGGTGGCTGTACCGCGTCACCGGCGCGGTCACGGTCGCCAAGGGCGAGCTGCCCGCGCAGGCCCAGCGCCTCTTCGGCCAGGACGGGCCGCACCGGCTGGTGCTGGTGACCTGCGGCGGCGACTACGTCGGCGGCACCGAGGGCTACGACGAGAACCGGATCGTCACCGCGTCGCTGATCTCCCGCCCGGACGGCGGTTGACGCCGGGGAATTCGATGCAACCGCTCGCGTGGCACGCGGCATGTCCTGCCCTGCCGATACCGCCGAGCGAAGGAGCACGACCCGATGACGTTCCCGTCCAGTTCCGCCGGAGCAGCCACGCCGAAACGCACTTCCCGGCGCTGGATCTTCGTCGCCGCCGCGGCGCTCGTGGTGGCCGCGGTGGTCGCGGCCCTGCTCATGTTCACCGGAACGGGTGATCCTGTCGTCGCGAACGGGACGCCAGGGGCTCCGGCGTCCGCCCCGGGCGCGCCCGCCGGGCAGGAAAGCGCCGACCCCGGGAAGGCGCCCGGCAAGCTCACGCTCCCCGGCGGAGGGACCGCGAAGGCGGTGCGCCAGGACCTCACCGCGGACGGGACGCTGCCCATCCCGCAGGCCCTCGACGAGGCCGCGTGGTGGGGCGCGAACCTCGGCGCCGACCGCGGTGTCGCGGTGCTCTCCGGGCACGTGAACTGGAAGGGCGCCAAGGGCCCGTTCTTCGAGCTCTGGCAGGTCAAGGCCGGTCAGGAGCTCGCGCTGACCGACACCTCGGGCGGCCGGTGGACCTACCGGATCGACACCGTCGAGACCGTCCACAAGACACAGCTCGCGGCTCGTTCGGAGCAGCTTTTCGGACCGGACGGTCCGCACAAGCTGGTGCTCGTCACCTGTGGCGGTGAGTACGTGGGCGGAAGCACGGGGTATGAGGACAACCGGGTCGTCACCGCGTCGCTCGTGTCGCGTCCGTGAGCCGGTCACCTCGCCGGAGGAGCCGCGGGGGCGGGCGGATACGCTAGTCCTTCGAGTCCGATAACCGTCCCCGCATGCTTCCGGAGCGTGGAGTGCCCGCCAACACCATTGAATCCGTCGTCAGCCTGTGCAAGCGTCGTGGCTTCGTCTTCCCCTGCGGAGAGATCTACGGCGGCACCAAGTCGGCGTGGGACTACGGACCGCTCGGCGTAGAGCTGAAGGACAACATCAAGCGTCAGTGGTGGAAGACCGTGGTGCAGGGCCGGGACGACGTCGTCGGCATCGACTCCTCGGTGATCCTGCCGCGCCCGGTGTGGGTCGCCTCCGGCCACGTGGGCGTGTTCACCGATCCGCTGGTCGAGTGCCTGTCCTGCCACAAGCGTTTCCGCGCCGACCAGCTCGCGGAGGAGTTCGCCGCGCGCACCGGCAAGGAGACCTCCGAGGACGACCTGTCCGAGGTCCCGTGCCCGAACTGCGGCACCCGCGGCCAGTACACCGAACCGCGTGACTTCAACATGATGCTCAAGACCTACCTCGGCCCGGTCGAGTCCGAGGAGGGCCTGCACTACCTCCGCCCGGAGACCGCGCAGGGCATCTTCGTCAACTTCCTCAACGTGCAGACGACGTCGCGGAAGAAGCCGCCGTTCGGCATCGGCCAGGTCGGCAAATCGTTCCGCAACGAGATCACGCCGGGCAACTTCATCTTCCGCACCCGCGAGTTCGAGCAGATGGAGATGGAGTTCTTCGTCGAGCCGGGCGAGGACGAGACCTGGCACCAGTACTGGATCGACGAGCGCACGAAGTGGTACACCGACCTCGGCATCAAGCCGGAGAACCTGCGCCACTACGAGCACCCGAAGGAAAAGCTCTCGCACTACGCGAAGCGCACCGTCGACATCGAGTACCGGTTCGACTTCAACGCGGGCCAGGAGTGGGGCGAGCTGGAAGGTATCGCCAACCGCACCGACTTCGACCTCACCACGCACTCGAACCACTCGGGTGTCGATCTGTCCTATTTCGACCAGACCACGAAGGAGCGCTACCGCCCGTTCGTGATCGAGCCCGCCGCGGGCGTCGGCCGGTCGATGATGGCGTTCCTCGTCGACGCCTACCACGAGGAGGAGGCGCCGACCGCCAAGGGCGGCGTCGAGAAGCGCGTGGTGCTCAAGCTGGACCCGCGGCTCGCACCGTTCAAGGCCGCGGTGCTGCCGTTGTCCCGCAACGCGGACCTGACGCCGCGGGCGAAGGAGGTCGGCGCGATGCTGCGCAAGCACTGGAACGTCGACTTCGACGACGCGGGGGCGATCGGCCGCCGCTACCGCCGCCACGACGAGGTCGGCACGCCGTTCTGCGTCACCGTCGACTTCGACACACTCAACGACCAGGCCGTCACCGTGCGCGAGCGGGACAGCATGGCCCAGGAGCGCGTCGCGATCGACAAGCTCGAGTCCTACCTCGCCGCCCGCCTGATCGGCTGCTGACCGCGGTTTTCGTAATCCCCACGACCCCGCCATGACAGAAGTCATGGCGAGGTCGTGACGGGTGAGCTGTGAGCGGCGCCGCCGGTGGCGGCAGGCTCGGGGGCATGGAAACGCGAAGGATCGGCCACGGGGACGAGGCGGTCGCGGCGGGGGCCGCGGTTCACCTGACCGGGCTGCGGAAACACTACGGCGAGGTGCGCGCGGTCGACGGCGTCGACCTGACCATCGCCCCCGGCGAGGTGGTCGCGCTGCTCGGCCCGAACGGCGCCGGGAAGTCCACCACCGTCGACCTGCTGCTCGGACTGTCCACACCGGACTCCGGCGCCGTGTCCGTATTCGGCAGGACACCCGCGGACGCCGTCCGGAACGGGATGATCGGCGCGATGCTCCAGGGCGGCGCGCTGCTGGAGGATCTCACGGTCGGCGAGACCGTCGGGATGGTCGCGGCGTTGCACCGCAAGCCGATGCCCGTGCGCGAGGCCCTGCGCCGCGCCGGGATCGAGGACCTCGCGAACCGCCGCGCCACCAAGCTTTCCGGCGGCCAGAAGCAGCGCGTGCGCTTCGCGGTCGCGCTGGTGAGCGATCCGGACCTGCTGGTGCTCGACGAGCCGACCGCCGCGATGGACGTCGGCACCCGCCGCGAGTTCTGGAAGTCCATGTACGCGTTCACCGAATCCGGGCGCACAGTCCTGTTCGCGACCCATTACCTCGAAGAGGCCGAGGAGTTCGCCGACCGTGTCGTGCTGATGCGGGCGGGGCGGATCGTCGCCGACGGCTCCGTCGCCGAGGTTCGTGCGCTGGCAGGGGGACGCACGATCCGAGCGGGGGTGCCGGGGGCGGCCGAGCCGGTGATCGCGGGGCTGCCCGCGATCACCGGCTACGAACTGCGCGGTGGCCGGGTCGCGATCTCCAGTTCCGACTCCGACACGACGTTGCGGGCGCTGATGGCCGCGGTCCCCGCCGTGCACGACATCGAAATCGGCGCCGTCGGGCTGGAAGGCGCTTTCCTCACGCTCACCGCGGACGAAACCGACCAGGAGCACACCCGATGAAACTGTCCTACTTCGCCATCGAGGTCCGGCGGGTCTTCCGCTCGCCCCGGTTCCTGCTGTTCGTCCTCTTCCTGCCGGTGGTGATGTTTCTGTTGCAGGCCAACGTCTTCACCAAGGACGCGCCCAACCACGCGGCGCTCGTCGCGGTGGTGATGGTCAACATGATGACCTACGGGACGTTCGCCGCGGCCACCACCAGCGGGACGCGGCTCGCCGTCGAACGGGCTTCCGGCTGGCAGCGGCAACTGCGGCTGACTCCGTTGTCCGGAGCGGGTTACCTCGGCGGGAAAGCGTTGTCCGGCATGCTGGTCGGGCTGCCCGCGCTGATCATCGTGCCGGTCATCGGTGTGCTGTTCCAGGGCGTGCACCTGGACGCCTCCGGCTGGCTGCGCATCGTCCTCGGCATCTGGCTCGGCACGATCCCGCTGGTGCTGCTCGGCCTGCTGATCGGCCAGTTCGGCACGCCGGACTCGATGCAGCCCGTCAACATGCTGCTGATGCTCGCGATGGGATTCCTCGGCGGGCTGTGGATCCCGATCGAGGGCATGCCCGGCTGGATGCACGACCTCGCCCAGATCACCCCGACGTACTGGATCGTCCAGCTCGTGCGGCCCGCCGTCACGAACACCATGCTGGTGGGCTTCCCGACCGCGCTCGGCGTGCTCGCCGCCTGGACCGTCGTGCTCGGGGCGCTCGTGATCAGGCGTTACCGTAAGGACAGCGCCCGGGTCTGACCGGGCTCAGGGGAAGGTAAGGCACGTGGGAGAGCGCTTGTCCGGCCATGACGGCCACTGGCTGTGGGGCCAGGACCGGGCCGCCCTGTGGCAGGATTCGCCGCTGGGCAAGGACGAAGGGCCGGGCAAGGGCCGGTGGCCGGTCATCGGTCTCGTCTTCCTCCTCCCCTTCCTGGCACCTGTCTTCTCCCGCGTGCTCGACGATCCGGGGCCCGCGTGGTCCAAGGTCGTCATCCTGGTGCTCGCCGGCGCGTACGGCCTGAGTTATCTGCTGTTCCCGCTGGTGTTCCACCGGCCCTTGCGGGACAAGCTGATCTTCTCGGCGGGGATGCTCGTGCTCGGTCTTGTCGTCATGGCGCTGGTGGGCTTCAACGCGTGGCTGCTGATCTACGCGACGGCGACGCTGGCCTTCATCCTGCCGCCCGCGTGGGCGCTGGTCCTCGACGGCTCGACGCTGGTGCTGGCGTTGCTGGAGGTGGTGGTCGCCGGGCGGTTCGGCGAGCACAAGGGCGATCTGATCTCGATCGCCTCGATCACCGCGGGCATGTTCTTCATGGCGAACATGGTCCGCGCGATCCAGCGGCTGCAGCGGGCCAACCACGAGATCGCGACGCTGGCCGTGGTCAACGAGCGTGAGCGGGTGGCCCGCGACCTGCACGACCTGCTCGGGCACAGCCTCACCACGATCACCGTCAAGGCGGGGCTGGCCCGGCGGGTACTGGAGAGTTCCGGCGACATCCCGCGCGCGGTCGAGGAGATCCGCGAGGTCGAAGGCCTGACCCGCAGTGCGCTTTCGGACGTGCGCGCCACCGTTTCGGAGTACCGCGAGGTTTCGTTGTCGGCCGAACTGGTCGGGGCCCGCGCGGCGCTGCGGGCGGCCGAGATCGACGCGGATCTGCCGCACGCGGTCGACAACGTCCTTCCGGAGTACCAGAACACCTTCGGCTACGTGCTGCGGGAGGCGGTGACCAACGTGCTCCGGCATTCCGGCGCGAAGAAGGTCAAGGTGCGGCTCGGCCGGAACTGGCTCGAGGTCGAGGACAACGGGAACGCCACCGAGGTCGTGGCGGGCAACGGACTGCGCGGGCTGGCCGAACGGCTCGACGCGGTCGGGGGGACGCTGCGCACGTCGGTGAAGCCTGGGGGAGGATGGGTGGTCCGGGCGGAGATTCCGGCCGCCACCACGGAAACGGCCACCCCGGCCGTGCGTGCCGAACCCGCGGGAGGACTGGCTTGATCCGGGTGCTGCTGGCCGACGACCAGGCGATGGTGCGCGGCGCGCTCGCCACCGTGCTGGGGCTGGAATCCGACATCGAGGTCGTCGGCCAGGTGGGTTCCGGGGACGAGGTCGTGCCCGCCGCGAAGGAATCCACCCCCGACGTCGCGCTGCTGGACGTCCAGATGCCGGGCAAGGACGGCCTGGTCGCGGCGGCCGAGCTGCGTACGGCGCTGCCGTCCTGCCGGGTGATCATCTGCACCACCTTCGGCAGGCCCGGGTACCTGGCGCGGGCGATGGCCGCGGGCGCCGCGGGCTTCGTCGTCAAGGACGCCCCGCCGGAGCAGCTCGTCGACGCCGTCCGCAGGGTCCACAGTGGACTCCGGGTGGTGGATCCCGCGCTGGCCGCCGAATCGCTGGCGACCGGGGCGAGCCCGCTCACCGGCAGGGAGCACGACGTGCTGCGCGCGGCGAAGGACGGCAGCACGGTCGCCGACATCGCCCGCGTGCTGCACCTGTCCGAGGGCACGGTGCGCAATCATCTGTCCGCGGCCATCGGCAAGACCGGCGCGCGCACCCGCGCCGAAGCCGTCCGGCTCGCCGAGGAGAACGGCTGGCTTTGACGCACGCACGGTGCGTCGCCGATGCCGGTGAGTGATCTTCTGGAAGGATGCGCGGCGTGAGTACCGCCGTACGGACCAAACTCTCTCGGGCCAGTTGGGCGCGCCGGATCGTGTTCGGCACGCTGCTGGTGGCCCTGCTCGTCGGCGGCGGCACCGCGTACCGGGTCTGGCAGGTGGCCAGGGGCGACGATCGCACGCCCGCCGACGTCATCGTGGTGCTCGGCGCGGCGCAGTACAACGGGACGCCGTCGGACGTCTTCTCCGCGCGACTGGTCAAGGCCAAGGAACTCTACGACGCGGGCGTCGCGAAGACGATCGTCACCGCGGGCGGCAAGCAGGAGCGGGACAACTACACCGAGGCCGAGGCCGGCGCGCGGTGGCTGACCCGGCACGGGGTGCCCGCCGCGGCCACGCTGCCCGTCGGTGAAGGCAACGACACGCTGCGCAGCCTGCGCGCGGTGGCGACGCAGGTGCGGGCCCATGGCTGGCACAGCGCCGTGCTGGTGAGCGACCCGTGGCACTCCTATCGTGCTCGGATCATGGCCACCGACACCGGGCTGGACGCGTGGGCCGCGCCGACGCACAGCGGGCCGATCGTCCAGGCGCGGAACACGCAGGTCAGGTACATCGTCAGGGAGACCGGCGCGCTGTTGTTCTACCGGCTCACCAGGACCCCGGCCGACGCGTTGTTCGACACCATCCTGGACTGAGCGGGACGCGGATTGTCGGACCCGGCGCATAAGCTGGGCTCGTGGACGGTTACACCGAGCACGACCAGGCCAGGCTGCTGCCCGAACCCGCCAAGGGTTCGGCGCCTGCCGGTGCGCGCCCGGAACGCCGCAGCCCGTTCTCCCGGGACAGGGCCAGGGTGCTGCACTCGGCCGCGCTGCGCAGGCTCGCCGGGAAGACGCAGGTGGTCGGGCCGGGGGAGGGCGCCGAGGTCAGCGGCGTCCCGCGCACCCGGCTGACGCATTCGCTCGAGGTCGCCCAGATCGGCCGCGGGATCGCCGAGGAACTCGGCGCCGATCCGGATCTGGTGGACACCGCGGGTCTCGCGCACGACATCGGGCATCCGCCGTTCGGGCACAACGGCGAACGCGCGCTGAACGAGGTGGCGCGGTCGTGTGGCGGGTTCGAGGGCAACGCGCAGACGTTGCGCATCCTGACCAGGCTGGAGCCGAAGGCGGTCGGGGCGGACGGGGTGACGGCGGGCCTCAACCTCACCCGGGCCTGTCTCGACGCGACGACGAAGTACCCGTGGCACCGGCGTCCCGGCCAGGCGAAGTACGGCGTGTACGCCGACGACGCGGCGGCGTTCGCGTGGATCCGCGAGGGCGCACCGGCGGAGCGGACCTGTCTGGAAGCACAGATCATGGACTGGGCCGACGACGTCGCGTACTCGGTGCACGACGTCGAGGACGGCGTCTTCGCCGGCCGGATTTCCTTGCGGCTGCTGGGAGATCCCGACGAACGCAGTGCGGTCGCGGAGGCCGCGGCCGGGCACTTCTCCAGCCAGTCGGTGTCCACTTTGGAGAGTGCGGCGAAGGAACTGCTCGATCTGCCGGTGGTCGCCGAGGTCGTGAGTGCCGGGCCGGAAAGCTCGCCGCGGGCACAGGTCGCCCTGAAACGGCTCACCAGCGAGCTGGTCGGCCGGTTCGCGACGGCGGTCGTCACCGCGACCCACGAGGTCTACGGGGAAGGGCCGTTGACGCGGTACGCCGCCCGGCTCGTCGTGCCCGAGCAGGTCGCCGCGGAGGTGGCGCTGCTCAAGGCGCTCGCCCTGCGGTACGTGATGAGCGACCGGCGGCGGCTGGCCATGCAGGACGGTCAGCGCCAGCTGGTCGCGGACCTGGTCGGCGCGCTCTGCCGTCGCGGGCCCGAGGCGCTGGACCCGCTGTTCGTCCCGGCCTGGGAAGCCGCGTCCGGTGACGCGGAGCGGCTGCGGGTGGTGGTCGATCAGGTGGCCTCGCTCACCGACGCGCAAGCCCACTCCTGGCATTCGTGGTACGTCGCGCGCTACGGCTGAGCGGCCGTCCTGAGCACGGCGGTACGGCTTCCGGGCCGCGGACTTGTCACCGGCGGCCGGACTCCGTACTGCGGCTTTCGGCGTCTGCGGCCGAGGGGACCCGGTCGGGTAAGGTCGCGCTATGGCCGCCACAGACAGCCACCTCCGGTTCACCCTCGCCCTGCACCGGGTCGGCGCGGCAGGGGAAAACTGCGCCGATGAGTCCTCGGCGGGAAAAAGTGCCTCGAACTTGTGCTTCTCGCCGTACTCGGTGGCATCCGCGCTCGGACTCGTCACGCGTGCCGCCCGGGGCGCCACCGCCGGGGAACTGCTGAACCTGCTCGCCGGGGAAGCCGCGGACACCGCCGCGTTGGACGCGCACGCCGAGTTGCTGCGCGCGGCCGCGAAACTGGCGCCCGAGACCCAGCGGGAAGAACCCGAACTCGCCGTCGCGAACACGCTCTGGGCGTGGGACGCGCTCCCGCTCGAGGACGGCTTCCGCGCCGAACTGTCCGCGTGGCCGAACGGCGCCGTCGCGAGCGCGCCGTTCGTCGACGATCCCGAAGACGCCCGCACCCGGATCAACGCCGACGTCGAGAACACCACGCACGGGCTGATCCCGTCGCTGCTGCCGCCCGGCTCGATCGACGAGGACACGGTGGCGGCGCTCGTCAACGCCCTCTACCTGAAAACCTCGTGGCTGCACCGGTTTCCGGACGGCGCGACCGGCCCGGCCGAGTTCCACGCGCCCGCCGGAACCCGGGAAGTGCCGACGATGCGGCTCGACGAGCGTCTCGGCTACGCACACTCCGAGGGCTGGCAGATCGTCCAGCTGCCCGCCGCCGGTGGTGTGCAGGCCGTGGTGCTGCTGCCCGACGGAGAACTCGCCGAGGCCGAGGCGGCGCTCGACGAGCACGCGCTGGCCGGGCTGCTCGAAGCGCCGCGGTCGCAACAGGTCCAGCTGGCGATGCCCAAGCTCGACCTCGACGTCCGCACGCCGTTGAAGGCGGCGCTCGGTGAGCTCGGGGTGCGGACGATGTTCACCCAGCGCGCCGATCTGAGCGGGCTCTCGCCGGATCCGCGGCTCGAAGTGTCCGATGTGCTGCACCAGGCCGTGCTGCGGCTGGACGAACAGGGCCTCGAAGGCGCCGCGGCGACCGCGGTGACGATGCGCCTGATGTCGTTGATGCCCGGCGACCCGGTGGTCGTGTCCGTCGACCGGCCGTTCCTGCTGCTGGTCCGGCACGCCGAGACCGGCGCCGTCTACTTCTTCGCCAGGGTGGTCCAACCGTGAGTGTGCGGTCCGAAGCTGTTCCCGAACTCACCGACCCGGATCCCGCCCCTGCGGTGACCGATACGAGACCGCGGCGCTGGGCGTGGCAGGACAGCGCCATCATGGGCGGCTTCCTGCTCTTCACGATCCTGCTCTACAACGGACTCTGGTTCGACCTGAAGAGCGGCTACCTCTGGAACGGCGCGGCCGACCAGAGCCAGTGGGAGTGGTACGCGTCGGTGACCGCGAAAGCGGTGCTGCACCTGAAGAATCCGCTCTTCACGGACCTGCAGAATTACCCCGACGGCGTGAACATGATGGCCAACGCCTCGATGTTCGGCCTGACCATCCCGCTCGCCCCGGTCACGCTCGTCCTCGGGGCGACGGCGACCTGGGCGATCGTGCTCACGATCGGGCTCGCCGGGACGGCGTCGGCCTGGTACTGGGTGTTCTCCCGGCATCTGACCACGAACCGGGTCTCCGCCGCGATCGGCGGCGCGTTCTGCGGGTTCGCCCCGCCGATGATCTCGCATGCCTGCGCGCATCCGAACTTCGTGGTGCTGTTCATACTGCCGTTCATCGCGCTGAAGGTCATCCAGATCGCGAAGGGGCAGCGGCCGGTCCGCAACGGCGTGGTGCTGGGCCTGCTCACCGCGTACCAGATCTTCCTCGGCGAAGAACCGCTGATGATCTTCGCGCTGACGTTCCTGGTGTTCGTCCTCGCGTATCTGATCCCGCGCCGCCGGGAGTTCAAGCCGATGCTGAAGCCGCTCGGGAAGGGCGTCGGCATCGGGGTCGTGATCACCCTGGTGCTGACGGCTTTCCCGCTGTGGTGGCAGTTCTTCGGCCCGCAGAGCTTCCACGAGCTGCGGCACGGCGAGGCGGGCAACGACCTCGCGGCGTTCACCCGCTTCGCGACGCAGTCCGTTTCGGGTGTGCCGTCCGCGGCGGCGGACGTGTCGATGAACCGCACCGAGGAGAACGCGTTCTTCGGCTGGCCGCTCATCGTGCTGATGGTCGTGCTGACGATCTGGCTGTGGCGCGACGTCGTGGCCCGCGCGTTCGCGATCACGATGTTCGTCATGGCATGGCTGTCGATGGGCGTGCAGCTCATGATGGTCAAGGAGGAGACCGGCATCCCCGGGCCGTGGAAGTGGTTGTCCGGTCTGCCTTTCCTCGACTCGATCCTCGAATCACGGCTCGCGATGGGCTGCCTGCCCGCCGTCGGCGCTTTGCTCGCGATCGCCACTGACCGCGTGTTCGCCGCCGCGGCGAAGCAGCCCGATTCCGACGTCGTGAACGGTTCGCGGCGGCTGCCGCTGCGGCTGATGTGGATCGGCGCCGTGGTGGCCGTGCTGCTCCCGATCGCGCCGACCGAACTCGTGGTCAAACCGCGCCCGTCCTCGCCGTCGTTCTTCGCCGACGGCACCTGGCGCACCTACGTCGCCCCAGGCGGCTCGCTCGTCCCGGTGCCGCTGCCGAGCACCGGCGAAGCCGAGCCGCTGCACTGGCAGGTCGACGCCGGGCTCGGCTATCCCATGCCCGAGGGCTATTTCGTCGGCCCGCAGAGCAAGACCGACAAGCGTGGGCGCTACGGCGCCGACCCGCGCCCGACGTCGAAGATCTTCGAACAGGTCGAGCGCACCGGCCAGGCCTGGCCGGTCAGCGAGGCCGACCGGACGCGGGCGCTCGAAGACCTGCGAGCCTGGAACGCCGACGTCCTCGTGCTCGGCCCCCGCGACCACGCCGACGTCCTGCGGTCCACTGTGGACCTTCTGCTGCGCAAGCCGGCGGAGTTCGTCGGCGGCGTCTGGGTCTGGGACGTCCGCCCGCTGACCGCCTGACTCCTCCTTCGGGTGACGCCTCTTTCGTGCCCGCGTGGCAAGACGCCAAGGTGTCTTGCCAGCGAGGGAAGGGGAGTCATGGAAAAGCGCAAGGGCCTCTCGAAGCGGCAGCGACGGGTGTCGGCGGAGTTACGCGCGCTGCGGATCGAGCGGGGCGTCACGTGCCTGGAAGTCGCCGACGCGCTGGGGTGCTCGGAAAGCAAGATCAGCCGCATGGAGACCGGGGTCCGTGGTCTCTACCCGGACGAGGTCTCGGCGATCCTCGGCTTCCTGCGCGTGCCTGCGGACAAACGCAAGGAGTTGCTCGACTTGCTGCGCCGAGGCGAGGAACGCAACTGGCACGAGGTCAGCGGTGCGATGTCACCGATGTGGGCGGAATTGATCCGCTTCGAGCAGGACGCTGTCGCTATCAGGAACTACGAGCCGCTGATGATCCCCGGGCTGGCGCAGACCTCTGACTACACGCGTGCGTTGATGTGGCGTCTCAACCCGGGACTTTCCGAAGCCGATGTCGAGAAGCGGGTGTCGCTGCGGCGTAGCCGCCAGCGGATACTCAACAGGCGTGGTGCTCCGGACGTGCAGTTGATTGTCGAGGAAACGACCTTGCGGCGCACCGTTGGTGATACGAGCATCATGCGTGCGCAGCTTGAACACCTGCTGGCGTTGAACCGGCGATCCACTGTCACGGTGCGCGTGGTGCCTTTCTCCGTGGGGGCGCATCCTGGGCATGAAGGGCCGGTGATGTTGCTGGATTACCTTGCCGAGCCGACCTTCGCCTACGCCGAGACGCGCGCGTTGAACAGCTTTCTCGAGGACGGCAGCCCGGTCGACCGGATCAAGTCCGCTTGGCGGCAGATCTGCTCTGTGGCACTGTCGGTCGAAGACTCCGCCCGGCTCATCGCCCGCGTCATCGGCGACTTGACGACAGCTGAGGAACGCGCATCATGAAGGACGGTGTCCGTGACACCAAGGACCGCGACGGTGGCACGCTGATTCTCCCGGCCACCGCCTGGTCTGCCTTCCTGCACGCCCAGCGCTGATCTAGGTCCGTAGATGGATGGTGTTACGTCGCGGCGTACGGGTGGCGTCCAGCCACGTGGGCGGTACGAACTCCGGTAGCCCGTCGCTGGCGATCCGGACTTCCCATTCGGAGTGGTGGATTACCTTGTGGTGCACGGAACACAGCAGCACGAGATTGTCCACTTTGGTCTCGCCATGGTGTGCCCAAAACACGACATGATGCGCCGTACAACGGTAAGCAGGGGCATTACAGCCCGGGAAGGCACAGCCGCCGTCGCGACGGATCAACGCTCGTCGGATCGCTGGGGTGGCCAGGCGTTGCGCCCGGCCCACGTCGAGAGGTTCGCTGTGCGAACCCAGCACCATCGGGATGATCTTGGCGTCGCAGGCGAGTCGTCGCGCCTCGGCTGCGGTGATCTCGCCGAGCAGGTCAAGAGTCGCCTGCCCCATCCCGGTCCGTAGTTCCTTAAGCCCGACAGTCACGACAATGTGGGTGGCTTCCCCGGCCTGCGTCGGCAGGTCGGGGTGTTCGGACCACATCCGCACCAGTTCGGAGAACGCGCAGCCACGTCGCTCCCACCGGGTACGTGTGTCGCGGCCTTCTTCCTCGGTGGCCGGACGGGGTTTGGCGAGTGGATCCAGCATCGCTTGCAGGCGCGCGGAGGTCTCGTCGTCGACGCGTGCTTTGATCTGATGCCCGCCGTCGCGGTGCGGGGCGATGGAGAACTCGGGCTGGAACGGTTTCGGGTCCCGGGTTTTCGGCTCTTTCCCGTCGGGGTCGAGCTGGGCGAGCAGGCGTCGTCCGGCGGCGCGGATCTCCCGGGGTCTGGCCGAACGGGCCAGCTCGGCCAGGATTTTCTCCGCCTGCTCCCGATCCTGCACCGATACGGTCTTGGGAAGCTTGTCCAGCACCCGCAGGATCTCGTCGATCTGCGCGGCACCGACCGCACCTTCCACGGCAGCCTGCGCGGTCGCCGGAGCCTGCGGCAGCTGCTCCCCGCTCGTGAGATCACGGGTGCCGTTCAACGCCAGCGCCCGCGCCACCCGAGCCTTCGCTTCGGCATAGGGGATGTTCAGTGTTTCCTGTAAAAGCCGGGTGAGGTTTCCATAGCCGGTGGTATCGCGCACCCCGCGACGTTCCAGCTCGGCCATGATCTCGCCCTGGACAGCCGCCTCTCGCCGTTGTACGCGCTCGCTGTCGAAGAATCTGTCGAGCAGGCAGCCGACATCCTCGCGCCACCACTCGGTGCGCGATTCCTGGGTGCTGCCGCTGGTACTCACAGCATCGACTTTACCCCGATTCTCGAACATATGTTCTACGCGATCGAGTGTAGCTGCAGGTGTCAGATCAGCTTTCCGGGGCGTTCGGTGCGAGGGTCCGTGGTTTTCGCCCGCATCGTGACTGTCCTCGCGGCCTGCCTCTAACGGCTGAACAGCCGTGTCGGGTGATCGACGGGTCAGCGTTGCGCACGACAGCGAATCCAGTTGCTCCGCATAATGCGCCTGATGATCACCTCGCTCGATGACGCGTGCCGGCTACTGAGAGCGGTACCGCAGCTTGGCTTTGTGTCGCGCCCGTACATGCTGCTGCGCACCGGGTGCATCTCGGTCGTGCTGAGCAGTGAGCAGGCTGATGTCGGCTGGGCGCGGCACTTCGATGCGGTCGATCGCTTGGTCTCGAGCCTTCCCGCGCTGGTCGGGGATCGCCGGCGGGGGCGGGAACTGGGCTTTGCCTCGTACCTGGCCGTACAGCCGAAGTGGGTGACGGCGCTGGAAGGCCTTGGTGCTCTCCCCGCGCCCCCGCGTCCCCGGCCGTCTTCCGCGGTGCTGGAGGACAAAACCGCCATGCGCCCCTGGCTGCGTGCGCTGGGGCTTTCGACGCCTGCCGACACGGTCGTCAGCACGCTCGACTACTGCGGGCTGCGTAACCGTTTCGGCAGCAGGTTCGTCGTGCAGGCCCCAATCGGTTCCACCGGTGCCGGTACCTACCTGGTCGCCGACGAGCAGACGCTGACCCGGATCCCGTCGGGTGGGCCCTGGCTGGTCAGCCTACGCAGGCGACGTCTCGGTCAACTACCGCGCCGCCAGCCTGCTGCCGCCTGCCGTACTGGAACGCGGTCAGGAGGCGATGGAGCGGATCGGCGAAGGCCTGGTCAAGCTCGGCTACGTGGGTTTTTCGGAGCGGACTTCGTCGCCGCCGGCGACGCGCTGATCGCGCTGGAGTTCAACTGCCGGCTCCAGGGCTCCACCTGGCTCCTCGGCGAGCTCGAACTCGCGCAGCGGCAACTGCCCACCCAGCTGCGGCACATCCTGGAGCCTCACGGCCACCCCACTGCGGCCAAGTCCGTGCTCGACCCGCAGGACGCCGCCCTGCTGACCATCCGTCACACAGGAGCGCCCGGGAAAGTGGTGCTTGCTCCGCGCACCGGCGTGTACGCGGTCGACGGTGCCGGGCTGCGGTGGCGGAGGGAGGGCTTCGGCCTGTTGGAGTGCGGGCCGGACGAGTGCGTCCTGCTGCATCTTCCACGCCCCGGCACACTGGTCGGCCCTGGAACGCCACTGGCCCGGCTGGTCAGCCGCCGGGCACTGACCACCGCGGATGGCACTGCGCTCGATTCCCACGGCTGCCGGCTGGTGGGCGCGCTCTATACGATGTTCGAGGTCGAGCCGATGGTCGGGGCCGAGTGGCGCTGACCGGTCCGCTCTGGCTGAGGGTGGCCGAACTCGCGGATTTGGACACACTGGCCCGGTGGCGGGCGGAAGCGGCGGCGTGGATCGCGCACGAGCACCAATCCATCCAGTGGTCCAAGCCGTTCAACGCGCAACAGGCCCGCTCGTGGATCGAGCAAGGCGCCACCGTGATGGCGATGCTCGAACCGGGTGGTGAGCCGGTGGCCAGCCGCACCGTCCTGCCCGTCGGCGACCCCTTCCTGTGGACGCCCGAGGAACGGGCGGCTCCGGCGCGGTACCTGGCGAAGCTCGTCGTCGACCGCCGGTACGCGGGCTGGGGGATCGGCTGCCTGCTGACCGACTGGGCCCGGCGGCGCGCCCACCGGGCAGGTGCCGAGATCGTCCGGATCAACGTCTGGACCGACAATCCCGGCCTCCACGCCTACCATCGCCGCTACGGGTGGCTCTGGGTCAGAACCGTGCCGGGCCACACCTCCGGTGCGCTCTTCGCCATGCCCGCTCTCGACGACCCGTTCGCCCCCTGTGTGCAGGAACTCGGCACGATCGTCCTCCCTGGCGACTGACCGGTGCCCTCCGAGCAGTCGCCGACGTCGACGAATGAGCACTCCGACGCTGAGTACCACGCGCCCCTGTGCAGACAACTACGGCACGTTCCAATATTGCCCGCTACCGGTGTAGCGCGAGGGCACGAACCCCGGCGCGTAGAAGACGACAGAAAGGCCTGTCCGGCTGCGACGACAACAGCTGACCGAAGCGCAGGCCTCAGCCGGCGGAAGCGGTGGCCTACGACAAGTACGCGTGGCCGTCACAGTCGTCTTGTGTGACCGACCACGATATCTGTCACATGTCCACGACAATTGTCATCGGACACGTCGATGGAGCGGACGATCCGCAGTGGTTTCGTTCGCGAGATGCCGAGATGCGACCGCGCTTCTCCGTGACAACCGACCGCACCCGGTTCGGCGGGGAGGCTTGTGTTCGCGTGGCCCGACCGCGCTCGCTCTCCGGCTCGTGAGACGAGCACACTCTGCCTTTCCTCGCTCCCTGCCGCCTTTGGCTGCTGCGAAGGAACAGGTCCTACGGGATCACCACGTAGCCAGTCGGTGGACCACCAACAGCAGGCGACGCACCGGGAGAGCATGTTCCAGATCTGCATGTGCGGACCGATCATAGTGCCGGCGATCGAACGTCCTGTCATGCCGATGAGTGTGCGTGTACTCGATGAACGTCGGCTGTCAGAACGTGCGGAGTTCCGGCGGCGGCGATTCGGTTTCGACGACCAGTTGTGCCATCTTGGCGTGGGTCGCGGTTCAGGTCCGGTAGGTGCTTCCGGCTGCCTGGACGAAGGCGCGAACCAGCGGGTTGCGGCTGGTCTTCGGCCAGGCCACGACGATCTCGCTCGGCGGGTGGCCGGTCAGCGGGACGACGAGCAGCCCGGCGGGCAGTGGCTGGTCGACCGGGGCGAGTGCCGAGGTCCCGTTCCATACGACCGCCTGCAGGCATTCCTGGATGGTTCGCATGACCGGCGAGGCGTCGTCGTGCGCTCCGCCGGTCCAGTAGGCGGTCCACACCGGATCGGTGCCGTCCGGCAGCCGGACCCACCGGCGGCCGGCCAGGTCGGCCGCCGACACCGAGTCGTGGCGGGCGAGCGGGTCGTCGCTCCGCACCACCACCCCGACCGGCACCGAGCGCAGCGCGTGCGTCCGGATCCCGGTGCTGTCGAAGGGGGCGCGGGTCAGTGCCACGTCGACCAGTCCGGCGCGCAGTCCCGCCGTCGGGTCGCCGAGATCGGCTTCGTGGATGCTGACGTCCACGTGCGGGTGGCGTTCCCGGAACAGCGGGACCAGCCGCCCGCTGGCGTGCTCGGCCGTGTCCGCGAGCGTCCCGACCGTCAGGTGCGCCGCTCCCGCCGCGGCGGCCACCCGGCCGGGAATCCGGTTGGCCTGCCCTAGCAACGCGGCGGCTTCGTCGTACAGCACCGTCCCGGCGGCGGTGAGGGTGACGCCCTTCGGGGTGCGCTCGAACAGGATGACGCCGAGTTCGCCCTCGAGGTGCCGGATCGCCCGGCTGAGCGGCGGCTGCGCCATGTGCAGGCGGCTCGCTGCCCGGCCGACGTGGCGCTCCTCGGCCACCGCGACGAAGTACCGGAGCGTGCGCAGATCCACCCCGGCACGATACCCGTACGGTATCGAACCGACGAAAACGGTCTTGGACCCGCGGGTGGCCCCGCGCCGAGAATCGGAGGTGGAAATCCTGAAGTGAAAGGAAAAACCGATGCCCACTCCGAAGCTCAAGATCGGCTGTTTCCCGTACGACACGACACGGTCGTTGTTCGACGGGACCGTGCCTGCCGGCGACCTCGAGTACACGATGGACACCGCCGCCACGCTGCCGGAGATCTTCGAACGGCTGATTCGCGGGAACGAGTTCGACATCGCCGAACTGGGCCTGACGTTCTACCTCCGGCTGCTGGAGCCGGATCTGCCGTTCGTGGCACTGCCGATCTTCCCGAACCGGGTGTTCCGGCACTCGTGCGTCTTCGTCAGCACCCGTTCGGGGATCACGGAACCACGTGATCTCGTGGGCAAGACGATCGGAGAGTTCGGCACATACGGCCAGGATTCGGGGGTGTGGGCCAAGGGGATCCTGATGGACGAATACGGGTTCGAGCCGGAACGGAACCGCTGGCTGATCGGCGGCCTCGAACACCCCTCCGCCCCCTTCGGCTTCATTCCCCACCCGCACCCGAACGACATCGAGGTGTCCGAGGCACCCGAAGGGAAAACACTGAGCGACATGCTCGACGCGGGCGAGATCGACGCCTTGTTCTCCGCCAACGTCCCGCAATGCGTGCTCGACCGATCCCCGAACGTCGCCCGCCTGTTCCCCGACTTCGAACCACTGGAACGCGACTACCACCGGCGCACCGGGGTCTTCCCGATCATGCACACGATCGTCGTGCGGCGGGACCTCCTACGAGAGCACCCCGGTCTCGCCCATGACGTCTACCGCACCTTCACCGCGGCCAAAGACGCGGCCGCCGACCGCTACCGCCGCGACCGCAGGCTCTACCAGGTCCCGACCATGGTCCCGTGGATGCACGCGCTGGTCGAGCGCAATGACGAGCAGTTCGCCGCGGACTGGTGGCCCTACGGCATCTCGGCCAACCGCGTCACCCTCGACACGTTCCTGCGCTACCACTACGAACAGGGCCTGTCCTCGCGACAGTGGAAGGTCGAGGAGGTCTTCGCGCCGGAACTGCTCGACACCTGACCTCCGACCCCGGCAGACCGCCGTGCCCTCGGCGTCGACGACCACGACCTTTGACCTGCTCAAACCGCGCACGCCTCCGCGTCGTGTCTCAACGCACTCTTCTGCCGCTGAGCGGGTGTTCGGGTCTCAGTACTTGTTCGGCGGCGGGATCGCCTTGCCAGGCGGCAAGGCGATCGCAGGACGAGCACGAGTTTGCCTGTCTGCCTGAAACGTCGATACAGACGTCGCTCGGTGATATCAAGAACGCGACGTCACCTTGTGCGTAGTTCCGGTGGGCCGCATTCCTTCCCCTGCCGCCGGCCGGCTAGTTCGCTGGAGCCTGGGGCGTCTGGTCGGGCGTGGAACCGATGACTCGCAGCCAGATCTCGGCGCAGGTATCGGTTGCCGCGCGCAGGTCGCGGGGGCGAGCTGAGGCCCAGTAGAAGGTCCGCTCGGTCATCCAGCAGAGTCCGCGGGCCAAGGCGGCGGCACCGACGGGCCCCGGCACATCCGGGACGCCTGCGCGGGCCAGGACCTGGGTCATCGCTTCGGCGTAGGAGCCGAGCGTTTCCTTCCACAGTTCGCCGATCTCCGGGATGACCGGGGCGAAGTCCACGGCGGCGCGCATCACAAGGCCATGCTCACGCCACTGCTTCGCCGTACGCCGCAAGGCTTCGCGGACGATGTCCGCGGGGGCGGAGCCGGTGTCGCCGGCGGCCCCGAGCGCGTCCTCGCGCAATACGGCGACCGTGCGCGCCACCAGTGCGGCGAGCACTTCGTGCTTCGAGCCGAAGTAGAAGTACAGGGACGCACGCGAGATACCGGCTCCCTTGGCGATGGTCTCCACCGTGATCGACTCGACGCTCTCGTGTTCCAGCAGCGCTTCGGCCGCGTCGAGGATCGCCTGCTCGCGCAGGTCACCCTTGCTCGGGGTCGAGCGCCGTCTCCGAGACGTGCCAGTTTTCGCTGACGCCACGGGGCGACCGTACATCATGGTCTGTCCGTGGACGTGACATCGAGAAAACCCGACGTCACGTCCACCTCAGCGGCGGGCACCCGGAGTCCGATGTGCGCGCCAGTCCTCCGGGTCATGCGGAATCCACACTTCGGCGCCGGTCTCCGCCGCGATCGCCTTGAGCCGCCGGATCGAGGCGATCGCGCGCGGGTGGTCGTGGTCGATCGGCATCGGCAGCTCGTGCTCCCACGCGTGTCGCAGGTGCACGGTATCCGCGGTGAGCAGCACCGTGCGGGTGGGCAATGTGACGAGCAGTGCGGCGTTGCCTGGTGTGTGGCCGGGAGCGTGCACGATCTTCACGGAGCCGTCGCCGAACACATCGGCGTCCCCGTCGAACTCGCACCAGCCGGTGAGCCCGGCGAAGTCCTCGGCGCGGCAGGCCCGCAACTCTCCCTCGGCATGGGCGTGGACGTGCTCCAGCTCGCCCGCCCCGAGATGGCGCCGCGCGTGCGGGAACAGGCTCAAGCCACCGGTGTGGTCGAAGTGCCCGTGGGAGACGACCACGTGAGTCACGTCGGAGCAGGCGTACCCGATCGCCGCCAGCTGCCGGTCAACGGTCGACGCCGGCGCCGCCGGTCATCAGGTCCCCGCGTGCCATCGTCAGCGTCGCGCCTTCGAGAGCGTGGAGCCGGTTCGCTGTGGCGGCCACGGTCAGCTCGACGCGATCTGGTGGCCGTCGGGGAAGTCCGTCGAGTGCGACAGCTCCTCCCACTCGCGCAGGTCGGTCTCCACGGCCGCGCGGCCGGCCGCGACCAGACGCAGCGCGTCCGAACCGAGCACGAGGTGCACCGGTGGGTTGTCCGATTCGATGACCTTCAGGATCGCTTCGGCCGCCTTGGCCGGGTTACCCAGCTGGTTGCCGCTCGCCGCCTGGCGGGCGGCGCGGATCGGTTCGAACAGCTCGTCGTAGTCCTCGATCGTCCGGTCGGTGCGGACCATGGAGCTGCCTGCCCAGTTGGTGCGGAACGAGCCGGGCTCGATGAGTGTGACGTGCACGCCGAAGCCGGCCACCTCCTTGGCGACGGTTTCGAGGATGCCTTCGACCGCGTATTTGCTGCCGCAGTAGTAGGCGAGCCCTGGCACTGTCATCAGCCCGCCCATGGAGCTGACCGCGAAGATGTGCCCCGTGCGCCGCTTGCGCATGGACGGCAGGACGGCCTGCACTGTCGAGGCGACGCCGAACACGTTGGCGTCGAACTGGGCGCGCAGCTCGGAGATCGGCGACTCCTCGAAGACGCCCTCATGGCCGTAGCCCGCGTTCGCGATCAGGACGTCGATCGGCCCGACGGCCGACTCCGCTTCACGCACCACGGCCGGCACGGCCCGGTCGTCGGTGACGTCGAGTTGTCGCGCGTGGGCGCGGCCCGGGGCGAGCCCTTCGAAGGCTTCGACGTCGGCCTGCTTGCGGACCGTGCCGATCACGGTGTGCCCGGCATCGAGCGCCCCTTGCGCGAAGGCCCGGCCAAGGCCGCTGCTGACGCCGGTAATGAGGAAGATTCGTGCAACCATGCCAGTACTCTACACATCGTCGACTTAAATCAACACTGTGTCGACGAGCATGTGGGCTCGCCGCACGCCGGCGCAGCGGAATCGAGCCTGGTCCAGCCCGAACGTTGGCGGAGGCGCTCGACATGATTACGTACAACCTGTCGCAACCCGGCTCGCAGCGCCCAGATGCCTGGCCGTCTAAAAGCGTGACGGCGTTGGAGGCGACGCCGAGCGCGGCGAACTTTGCAGAACCCGTTGGTGACAACAAGCTTGGTCAGCCGGTGACAGCCGACGTGGTCAGCCATTCCCCAATATCCAGCTCAGACTTGGCCCCAGCGGCAGATATCGTGGTCAATCACAGTCGTCTTGGCCGGGTAGCTTGGACGTGCCGGCCTAGTGGTTCAGGGCACCGGCACCGGTTCCGGGATTGGTGCCCCGTCGCAGCTGTCGTTGGCGGGCACTCCGGTCTCGAAGAATCGGGCCACTTTGCTCGCGCAGGGCAGGTTTGCCAGTGAGCCGTGGATGTCGTCCTGCACGGTGAGCACCGTGCCTCCGATGCGCTGACGCATTTCCCATGCGCCGGTGTAGGGGGTCACGGATTCGTGCCGGTGCCCGATGATCTGCAGGTCGCTGCGGCCGGGACGGTAGTCGAAGTTCTTCCCGGCGTAGGGCCACTGCGCGCAGCTGCCGGCGTAGACCGGCACATCCGCGGTGGACATCGGGTACTGCTTGCGCAGTGCGCTGAACTCCTGCCATACGTGGTCCAGATCGCGGGTTCCGGTGGTGTCGGCGCAGTTGATTCCGTGCTGCACGAACCGGTTGAGCGTGTACGGGCGCTTCTCGTCCCAGCCGAACCCGGCCGTGGTCGCCGCGTTGGGCTGCTGCGCGGGCGGGTTCTTCCCGGCCCGCACGGCGGCCAGCGCCGAGGCGCCCTGGCCCCAGTCCGGCGAAAGGGACGAGGCCATGTTCCGCGCCCAGGTGTCGTTCAGCTCGAGTGTCTGGCCGTTCACCACGACGGTGCGCGGGTGGGCTTTGAGTTCGGCGCTGAGCGCGAGTTCGGTCGCGTACACCTGGTCCCCGGTCGTGCCGAGGTGGAGCACGGCGTCGCGTTCGGCCATCCAGCCGGCGAACCGGAGCAGGTTGTCGTTGCGGGCTTTCGTCTCGTCCGCCTCGAAGTGGTCGAGATCCATGTCCGGGGGCAGCACCGAATCGATCGCCATCCGCCCGACATGGTCGTCGAACAGGCTTCGGTAGGCCGCGCCAAGGCCGGTGCCCCAGGAAATGCCGAAGTAGTCGATCTTCCGCTCGCCGAGGGCTTCCCGGACCCGGTCCAGATCCCGCGCGATGGTCTCGACGCCGAGGTGGGCGGCGAACTCCGGGTCCTTGGCCGCACAGCCGCCGTAGATGTCCGAATGCCAGGTGATCCAGGTGACCAGATAGTCCTTTTCGGACTGTCCGGGCTGCGGCCGTGGTTCACCGCCGAGGCCCTGGCAATCGACCTGCCCGCTGAACCCGGTGCCACGAGGATCGAAGCTCACCAGGTCGTAGTACTTGCCCAGCTCGCCGAGCTTGCTGGTGCGGATCAGCTCGGGCATCGACATCCCGGTGCCGCCCGGTCCGCCCGGGTTCAGCATCAGCACCCCGCGCCGGTGCGCCGGATCGGACGCGGGGATCCGGTCCACCGCCAGCTGCAGCGACCGGCCGTCCGGCCGGGCGTAGTCGACCGGCACGGTCACCGTCGTGCATTCGGCGCTCGTACCGGCCTGCTTCGGCCACGACGGTGCAAGCTGCGTGCACGGCGTCCAGGTCGGCGACGCCTGCGCCGCCTCGGCCGGCACGGTGAGCCCGAGTGCCGCTACCGCCGCGCCGGCTATCGCCACCATCTTCCGCAGGACCATTCCCATCCTCCTCAACTCGAACCCACCACCGATACGGCACCGCGAACTACTTCCGCGCCACGGACCCGGAAATCCGGCAGCCGACCCGGCCAGTGGTTTTCGCCGGGGTAGTCGAGGGAGGGAGGGCGCCGGGTTTCCCTCCGGCGTATTTATGACCAAGGACACATTCACGATGGCGCGCAGTGGAGGCACTCAGGGGGTGATAGGACGGACGTTCCTGTCACAGATGGCGTTACGACAAGGAGCGGTGGCGGTCGCAAGGGCAGGCCCAGATCGATGATCAGATGATCGGCAAGAGGCGCTTCAGGCGACGATGTGGGCTGCGAGCCGATCGGCAACGCTGCTCGGCTCGCGTCCGAGGAGTTCGGCAAGCAGGCGGTCGGCTTCCGCGAAGTAGCCCGCGCGGCTGGCCTGGTACCAGGTGAGCAGGAGCCGGGTCGTCTGCTCCGGGACGCCGAGCGTGATCTGGTTGGTAACCCACTGTTCGTCGTCCAGGACGACGCGCTTGATGGTGCGGCCGGTGAGGTCGGTGGCGATCTTGGCGAAATCGTCGAAGGTGACGGCGGTCGGCGCGGTGAGCGTGACCGGGCCGTCGAAGGAGCGGTCGCCGGCGAGGATGATCGCAGCGCCCTCGGCTACGTCGGCGCGATCGGTATACGGCACGGGACCGTCTGCCGGTTGGGCGATCTCTCCGGTCTGCTGCCACGGGCCGAGTACCTGGTCCAGTGGGCCGTAGGCGCCGTTGCGCAGTGCTGTCCAGGCCACCCCGGACTCGGCGAGGATCGCCTCGGTGGCAACGTGGATTTCCGACGGCCGGTACGGATTGCCGGGGACGGCGGCCTGCTGGCTCGTGTAGAGGATCCGCCGGGCGCCCGCCGCGACGGCGGCCTCGATGGCATCGCGATGCAGGCTGACCAAGTCGGCCGCCGGGTCGTTGCCGGAAATCAGAAGTACCTGCTCGGCGCCGGCGAAGGAGTCGCGCAACGCGGCCGGATCCTCGAAGGAGCCCTGTCGCACGCGGACGCCGCGGTCGGCGAAGTGCTGCGCCTTGGCGACGTCACGGACGCTGACGCCGATCTGGTCGGCGGGTACGCGCTTGAGAAGGTGCTCGACGGTGGCGCCGCCCAGTCCACCGGTAGCGCCGGTGACAACGATCATGTTCGTGGCCTCTTCCTTGGTGCCCGCACCGCATCTGTCCTGGTGGTGGGCGGAAATCCTAAACTGACCATGTGGGTCAGGTTCGCTTCTGCCGTCGACTGTAGGTAAACTGACCCAGCGAGTCAACTTCCGCCGATGAGCGGCAGCGCGGGACAATGGGAGACGGTGAGGGCCTTGGCCGGTGCGGTGCCATCGGAATCCCGGCTGCGCGCCGACGCCAGGCGCAATTCCGAGCAGATCCGCTCTGCCGCGATCGGCGCGTTCCAGGGGCGGGGTCTGACGGTGCCGCTGGAGGAGGTCGCCAAGGCGGCGGGGGTGAGCAAGGCCACGATCTTCAACCGTTTCGGCGGTCGGATCGGCCTCATCGACGCCGTCATCGAAGAGGTTGTCGCGACGGAGTTGTTTGCCGTCATCGACCACACCCGGACCATTGACGACGTCGGCGAGCGGATCGCGTACTACCTCACCGCGATCCGCGATCTCCAGTACCGCCAGCCGGCCGTCAACGACGTCCTGTTGCAGACGTATCCGCACTCGCGGCAGCTCATGGAGATCTGCCGGGCCGGGAGCGAGATCAACGACGAACTCATCGCGGCGGCGCGGGCCTCGGGCGCACTGCGGCCGGAGTTCACGGCGGGCGACCTCCACGCACTCGTCGTCGACAACGCCCTTGCCCTCAAGCACGGAAAGCGGCCGCCCCGGGACGACTACGACCGCCGCACCGGTTACCTCCTGGACGGAATCCGCGGGCGCCAGTCCGCTTCTGGTGACAGATAGCTCGGTCAGTCACTGTCGCGGAGCAGGGTCCGGTGGGGCGGGCGGCCGTAGGTGGCGCGGTAGTGGTGGGCGAAGCGGCCGGGGTGGAAGAAGCCCCAGCGGGCGGCGATCTCGGTGACGGTGGCCCCGGTGGCGGGGTGGGCGGCCAGCAGTTCCCGGTGTGCCTGCTCAAGACGCGCTTGGCGGAGGTAGGTCATGGGGGTGGTGTCGCGGTGGCGTCGGAAGGCGTGTTGCACGGCGCGGATGGTGACGTTCGCGGCGGCGGCGATGTCGGCGACGTTGATGTCGGTGTCGGCGTGGTCGTCGATGAAGGCGATCGCGCGGCGGAGGGTAGCGGGGTGGGAGTCGTGGCGGTCTTCGATGGTGGGCTCGGTGAGTGTGGTGTTGGGGAAGGTGGTCAAGACGGTGGCGGCCAGCAGCCGGGCGGCGTTGGCGGTCACGAGTGGTTGCCGCATGGTTTCGGGGTGGTCGCGCAGGCCGGTGGCGAGGTAGTCGATGGTGGCGTTCAGTTGGTGTGCGGCTGCCTTGGTGACGGGGTGCCAGTCGGTGAACCGGATCGGCTCCGGGTGGAGTGTCTCGGCGGGGGCGGCCAGTTGGTCCGGGGTGGTCAGCGGGAGGGTGGTGGCCTGGACGCCGCCGCCGCGCATTCGCACCCGGACCGGGGCGGCGTCCCCGCTTCTGGCGAAAAGGAAGACTTCGCCGGGGCCGAACTGGTGGTGCGAGCCTGCGTACCAGTGATCCAGGGTCGTGGTGAGGGGGCGGGTGATGAGCAGTACCGGCGTCGGTTCCAGGGTGTAGTCGATCTCGGCGCCGGTCTGCGTCAGGGTGTCCATCGTGAGGATGTCGGTGGCCAGCCGGGTGTAGCGGAGTGAGAAACGGCCCTCGTGGCCGGTCATGCGGATAGGAGTGCCGTAGGCGGTGGTCAGCCGCTCGCTCGCCTGGTCCCGGTCGCGGGTCTCGAACCCCAGATGCGGGGGCAGTATGGCGGCGGCCATGATCAGGACTCCTCGGCACGACAGCAAGACCGGTGACGTGGGGTCCGGCCTTCGCGGTGGTACGGCGAGCAGTCTCCTCGCGCCGACGCGTCCGCAGTGCATCCAGCGGGCACGTCCACGCGGTCGGAGCAACGATGGCTCCGGCATCCGGCAGGCAATGGACCTCAGGAGTCTTCGGGCGAGTCCAGTACCTCGGTAGCCAATCGTTCGAGGTAGCCCGCGAAGCGAGTCCGGTCCGCGGCGGGCCAGTGGCCGACGAGCGCGTCGAACGCTTGCCGCTGGAAGGTCTGTGCCGAGTGCAGGAACTTCCCGGCTTCGTCGGTGAGTTGGAGCGCCGCGCGCCGCGCGTCCCGGCTGGACGTCTCGCGCCGCACGAAGCCGTCGCGGACGGCGTCGGCGATCATCCGGCTGGCCACCGAACGGTCGATGCCGAGTTGCCGGGCGACGTCGGCCACTGTCACTTCGTCGGGGCCCGCGCCGGCCACCGCCTGGATGACGAAGAGGTTCGGCACCGTCCAGGTGGGCGGCGCGTCCTCGTCGAACCGCTGGACGACGTCCGGCGCCCACTGGCGTGCCCAGTGTCGGACCAACCGGAACAGTGCCGGACCACCATCGGGCCTTGATGTGTGCATAAGGCACGTTATAATGCGTGCTTTATGCACGCGATATCACCTCGTACCCGGAACCTCGCGTTTGCGGGTGTCCTGCTCGGCATGGCCATGGCGCAGCTCGACGGCCTGGTGGTCGCGGCGGCGCTGCCGTCGATCGCCGCCGACCTGCACGCCGGCTCGGGCCTCGTCGCCGTCACTGCGGCGGGCCTGCTCACCACGACCGTCGCGACGCCGCTGCACGGCAGGCTCGGCGACCTCTACGGCCGGCGCGCACTCTTCGCCGTCACGTTGCTGATCTTCGCGGCGGGCTCGGCCTGGTGTGCTGCCGCGCCGGACATCGGCAGCCTGATCGCGGCGCGCGCACTGCAGGGGCTGGGCGGCAGCGGCCTGATCGTCACGGCGATGAGCGCGCTCGGCGAGCTGTTCGACCGCGACGAGCTCCTGCGCCGCCAGGGCTGGCAGACCGCGGTGTTCGCGGCGGCGTCGATCGGCGGTCCGCCGCTGGGCGGGCTGATCGCCGCCGGGCCCGGCTGGCGGTGGATCTTCCTGGTCAACCTGCCCCTGTGCGTGCCCGCGTTGCTGCTGGGGTTGCGCGGTTTGCCAAGGAAACCCAACCGTGCCAAGGAAAGTTTCGACGTCGTCGGCAGTGTCCTCCTGGTCGTCGGCGGTGCGGCACTGGTGGTGCTCGGCAGTGTCGGCGAGCTCGCCACCAGTCCTTTGTGGACGCCCGTCCTGGCGGCGGCCGCGGTGGCGTCGGCGGTGCTCTTCGTCCGTCGCCAGCGGAGCGCCGCGAGCCCGTTGATCTCGCCGAAGGTGTTCGCCGACCGGGTGCTGGCCCGTTCCGTCGTGGTCAACGGCCTCGCCGGGGCGGGGCTCTACGGCACGTACACCTACGTTGCCCTCCTCGTCGCGCTCGGCGAGGGAAGCGCCGCGCGGACCGGGCTCGTACTCATCGCGATGACGGCCGGTCAGCTCGTGCTGTCGACGTCTTTTTCCGTACTGGCGCGGAAACGGCCGAGGATGACGTCGTGGGCGCGGTTCGGGTGCGCACTCGGCGTCGGCGGGCTCGCGCTGTGCGCGGTGGCGCCCGTACTCGACGGGCCCGTGCGGTGGGTGGCGCTCCTGCCCGGCCTGTTCGCGATGGGTGCCGCGTTCGCGGTGTGCACGGCGGCCTACACGGTGCTGGGGCAGTCTCGCGCTGCCAGGGACAGCATCGGCGTCACGATGGGTTCGCTGACGTTCGCGCGGCAGGTGGGCGGCTTGCTCGGGACCGCGGTGTTCGGCTGGCTCGCCCTCGCCACGACCGGAGGGCTCGAGGCGCCCGGCCTCACCGTCGTCTTCGCGGCCGCGGCCGGGGTCATGATCGCGGCGTGGTGCACGTCACCCGCGCGGCGCGCGGAAGCTGTCACATCCTCCGACGCTGTCTCGTCCTCCTCATAACCGCAGGTAAACGAGTTGGAGGAGGCAATCATGCCGCGTATCCCCGCGAAGAAGACCAGCGAAGCCGGGCTCTTCCTCAAGCTGTTCTACAAGATGGCGGGCAAGCGGTACGGCGCCGTGCCGGAGCCGGTCGCGGTCACCGCCCATCACCCTGGGCTGCTGCGGGCGAGCGTGGCGCACGAGATGCTGGTCGAGCGGGCGATGAAGAAGCTCCCCAAGAACGTCTGGGAGCTGGCCGTGTATCGCGTCGCGACACAGCTCGGCTGCTCGTGGTGTGTCGACTTCGGGACGATGCTCCAGCTGCACGGCGGCCTGGACATCGAACGGCTGAAGAAGATCGACGACTACGCCACTTCGCCCGCTTTCGACAAGCAGGAGCGGCTCGCGCTCGCCTACGCGGACGCGATGACGGTGAGTCCGATCACCGTGACCGACGAACAGGTGGCCGAGCTGGAGGCCGAGTTCGGCAAGGAAGGCGTCCTCGAGCTGACGTACCAGATCGCGCTGGAGAACTCGCGCGCCCGGATGAACAGCGCGCTCGGCATCGTCGCGCAGGGGTTCACGTCGGGCGACGCCTGCCAGGTCCCGCTGCCCTGAGGGACATGCGCCCCAATGTGGCGTTCGGTGCGTCTGACGCAC
>NZ_JBHYJW010000021.1:0-68444 GCF_042741125.1 Amycolatopsis sp. NPDC058986
GGCCGCACCCGCCCGGCGTGCCCGGGTTCAGGATTTCGCGACGTCGATCTTGACTTCCTTCTGCCGCGCCTGTTCGTCGTGTGGCATCGTGACCTCGAGGATGCCGTCCACGTAGCTCGCGCTCACCTTCGCCGCGTCGACGCCCTGTGGCAACGCCACCGTGCGGCTGAACTTGCCGTAGAAGAACTCACTACGGCCGTGGGAGATCTCTTTGGCCTCCCGCTCGGCGGTGATGGTGAGCAGACCGTTGTGCGTGGTCACCGAAATCTGCTTCTCCGGATCGAACCCCGGCAGCTCCGCACGCACGACGTACCTGCCGTCCTCTGTGGACTCCTCGATCCGCACCGGGTTGTGCTCGGCGAACGGCCACGGATTCTCCAGCCAGGCGGCGATACTCGGCAAGGCGAACCGAGGCGACGGTACCAAAGCGACCATGATCCCTTTCTCCTTCGTAGCGGCGCTGTTCCCACCTCCAGACAACCGCACCACCCGCCACCGCGCAGCAGCCCAAAGTCCCCGGCCGCAGGGACCAACGACCATCGCCGCCCATACCGGCACGCACCTACCGTCAGGCAGCACCATCAAACGGGAGCGCACACCGCCCCACCGAGTGGCCGAAACGTCCGTCGGTACCCTCGCCGGAACCGTTTCCCGTCGAACCGGAGAGCGCGTATTTCCGGTTCCCGTCTCGCTCGCCGATGAGACTGTCTAGATGATGTCGAGACGACATCACGAGGGTCTGCTGCACGTTACCGCGCGCGGATCCGACGGACAGGCCGGTCCGATCACCGCAGCGGGCCCGGGTGGAGGTATTCGTCGGCGGGAATCGTGGTGTTCCTTGTCCAGGCTTGGAAGAAGCCGCTCAGGTCCTTGCCGGAAACGCGCTGTGCGAGCGCTTCGAAGTCCGGCCAGGAGGCATTGCCTCCTCGATGCTGTTCCTGCCATTGTGTGAGCGCGGAGTTGAAGGCGTCGTCTCCGATGGTGCGCCGCAGCGCGTGCAGCATCAGCGGGCCCGTGCGGTACACGGCGGCGAGGTACTTGTCCGCACCCGGGTCGTAGAGCCGGGTCTGCCAGAACTTCGGCTTGTCCTTGTTGGCCGCGACGATCTCCCGGTACTTCGCGTCGAGATTCTGCCCCTCCTTCGCCTCGCTCCACAGCCATTGCGCGTAGGTGGCGAAGCATTCGGCGACACAGATGTCGCGCCACTGCTTGCCGGTGACGTTGTCGCCGAACCATTGATGGGCCTGCTCGTGCACGATGAGCGAGACGACGTCGGTGTTGTCGGTACCCGGGTAGATCGGCCTGCTCTGTGTTTCCAGCCCTATCGCGATCTTCTCGTTGAAGTAGATGCCACCGGCCGAGGAAAACGGGTACTTCCCGAACTTCGTAGACAGGAAGTCGATGATCTCCGGGACGCGGTCGCCGTATTTCCTCGCCGCGGTCTCCGCTCCCGGGGCGTAGGCGCTGATAACCGGGGTGCCGTCGGAGAGACTGGCGTTCACCATGGTGAACTTCGCGATGGCCAGTACCGCGGTCCACGTGGCCAGTGGTTTGTCCTCGTCCCACCGAAAGGTGGTCCTGCCGTCCTTGGTGGTGATGGGTCCTTGCCTGCCGTTGCCGACCGCCGCCCAGCCATCGGGCACGGTAGCGGTGAGCCGGAAGGTGGCCTTGTTCGACGGGTGGTCGTTGGCCGGGTACCAGTTGGTGGCCGAGTGTGGCTCCCCGACGATGAGCATGCCGCCGGTTTCCGGTTTGTACCAGGCGTCGCCGTTCTTGCCCGAGTACACCACGCGCACGTCGAACCTGGCACCGCGGGGGATCCGCCTCGCCGGGGTGACGACCAGCTCGTGGTCCCCGGCACGGGAGAAACCCCTGACAGCAATACCGTTGACCGTCACCGCGGAAATGGTGAAGGTCTTCGTGAAGTCCAGGTTGAACCGGTCCAGCCCCTCCGTCGCGGTGGCCGACACCGTGGTGTCGCCGGTGAGCTCGTCCGGTTTCGCCGGGTCGTAACCGACCTTGACGTCATAGTGGGAGACGCGGTATCCCCCATTACCGTCCTGCGGCCAATAGGGGTCGCCGATGCCATCACCGCCGACACCGGCGGAGGCGACCGACGTCCCGAGCATCATGCAGGCGAGCAGCACGCCCCCGGTCAGCGAGCCGCGTTTCACTACTGACAACACGTTTTCTCCTTCGTCGGCAGCGGTCAGGACGCGACAGCGTCGGACTTCCAGTCGGGATGGCCGGGCATCGGCGGCGTCTTCTTCGCGTACAGCCAGTCGGTCAGCAGCGCGGTGACGTCGCGACCGGAAACCTCACGCGCGGTCCTGATGTAGTCGGCCGTCGACGCCACACCGTCCTTGAACCGGGTGACTACCGCACGTTCGATCTTCTCGAACAGCTGCGGACCTACCGTCTGGCGCAGCGCGTAGAGAGCCAGCGCGCCATTAGCGCGCTGAGTCTGGCCGGAGACCGGCTTTGGCGCGGCGGGCGGTCCTTCCACGTCACGCAGGTGCTGATCCATGCCATAGAACATCCGCATGCTCTCGGCGAAGGCATCGGCGGAACCGGGATGAGACAGTTCGGCGTCATACCAGGCTCCGTAGAAATGGGCGTGCCCCTCGGCAATCCAGTTGTCGGCAAGAGTCTTCGGCGAAACCGAGGCACCGAACCACTGGTGGTTCAACTCGTGTACGCGCACGTAATCCGCGGTGCCGCTGGCCAACGTGGCCGCGTCGATGGTACTCATCGTCTGACTCTCAAAGGCACCCACGGACCCCAGCGGGGCGAAGAGTCCATAGGTGCCGAACGGATACGCCCCCAGTTTCGCCGTCAGCCACCGCAGCTGATCATCGGTCCGGCCCAGCGTCTCGCGCAACTGACCGGCCTGCGCGGTCGGGACGACATCGCGAATGGTCACCCCGTCCGGACCGCTGCGGGTCATCCGCGAATAGGGTCCCACCGCGATCTGGCCGTCGTCGACGGGCATCGGGTAGGCCATCCGGTACTTGCGGGCCGTGCGGTCTCCGGCGAGCTGGGTGGTCTCGACCAGGTCCCCGTTGGTCACGCCGGTGAGGCGGGCCGGAGCGATCACGTTGACGGTGTACGTGGCCTTGTCCGCGATGTCGTTCTTGCACGGAAAGACGTGGTGCATGGTCTCGTGTGTCTGGGGAGAGATGGCGAAGCCGTCCTCGATTTCCCGCCACGGCCCGTGCCCATCGGGCCCATTGGTCCTGGTGACCGTGTAGTCCACGGTGACGGTGAACTCCGCTCCCCTGGCCAACTCACGCGGGAAGACGTACAGCTTTTCGTCCCTGGTCTCGAACCTGGTCCGCCTGCCGTCCACGGTGACCTTGCCGACCTTCCCGCCGGCGAAATCCAGGGCGAACCGGGACAACGGCTGAGTGGCCCTGGCCCTCAGCGTGGTGGTGCCGTCCATATCCTTGGTAGCGGACCGGTATTCCAGGGATACCGTGTAGTCCAGAGCGTCGTAGTCCCCGGTACCCGCCACAGGCTGACCTGTGGCTGTTCCCGTACCGAGCACCAGCGCCATACAGACACTGCTCACGCCAATCGCGGTCAAGCGGTATATGGGTTTCACGACCGTGAACCTAGGAGCGCGATGTCCCAGTCCTGTCCCAGTCGTGTCCAAACGACGTCGCAGTCAGTTCACCACGACTACTGGGGCCACTCCGTTCCCGACGTTCGGGAAGCAGCCGGGACGGGCCGGGTGGCCGGCCAGACCGCGGGACAGCGCGCACCGTGTTCGGGTGGCCGCGTGGTGATCAGGTAGTCCTCCACCTTCGCGCGGACGCAGGTGCTGGTGAAGAACTGACCGTGGCCGATGCCCTCGTACTCCAGCAGCGCGGCGTCCTCGAGTTGCTCCGCGACGGCGTAGTTCCACGCGTGCGGGGTCGCGACGTCGTACTTGCCCTTGACGATCACGATCGACGAGGCATCAGGAACGTTCAGCCGGTGCTGCGGGTTGACCACCTTCGCCGGCCAGCCAAGACACATCGTCACGTCGCTCCACAGCGCCGAAAGCTTGGTGTGCGGGGCATGCTTCGCCGCGTTGTCAAGGTAAGCCTTCAGCTCCGGGTACCCGCTGACGTGCCACTTCCAGTCCTCGCACCAGATCGCCTGGTAAGAGTTGCCGGACAGGACGGGCCCGGCCGACGCGGCCGTCCGGTAGGACGGTCCGGCATCGAGGTTCAGGAGCCGGCCGGCCTCGCCGTACCACTGCTTCTCCGGCTCGTACATGGCGTTCATCAGCTCGGCCCGCAGCACCTCTGGGCTGATCGCTTCGCCGTTCTTCGGGTCGGCCAAGGTACCGTCCTCGGCCCTTGCGAGCAGTCTGTCCCAGATGTTCCGGACGTCCTCGCCGTACAGCGGGCAGTTCGTGGTGCGCTCGCACCAGTCGGCGAACACGGTGAACGAGCGCTCCTGGTCTGCCGAAGCCGTCTCGATGTACTTCGCCGCAGACGTCAGGCTGTGGTCCATGTTGGAATCGATGACCATCGCACGGATCCGGTCGCCGAACAGTTCGGCGTACTGCTGGCCGACCTGGGTACCGTAGGACGCCCCGTAGAAGCTCAGCTGCCGCTCGCCGAGCGCGGCCCGGATCGCGTCGAGGTCCCGGACCGCGCTGGCGGTGTCGACGTGGTCGAACAGCGGGCCGGTGTGCGCGCGGCAGTCCGCACCGAGCTTCGCGTTGTAGGCGAACAGCTCCCGGTACTCCTTTTCGTTGTCAGGGAAGTTCTTCGGCGCTTGGCTCAGCAGTCCCGCATCGCACTGGACCTCGCGACTGCGCTTCACCCCGCGCGGGTCCCAGGTGACGATGTCGAACCGCCGGCGCAGCACGCTGTCCGCCGGGATCTCGTCCTTGAGTACGAAGGAGTCGATGCCCGAGCCGCCGGGGCCGCCGGGGGCGGCGAACAGCACCCCGATCCGATGCGCGGGATCGGTCGCCCGCTTCCGCCCGATCGCGAGGTCGAACTTCGGGCCGGACAGCATCGCCCAGTCGGTCGGCACCGCGACCGTGGCGCATTCGCCACCGAGATCACCACACGCGTGCCAGGCGACCTTGGACGGCGCGGGGGTGGCGGTGGCGATGCCGGCCAGGGGCACGAGCAGCACGGTGGAAAGTACCGCCGTCAGGGCACAGGAGCGCACAGCGTCCTCCGGTGGATGAACGTTCTCCAGTCGCGCGCCAACCGTATGCGGTGTGCGTTGTGTCCGCTTCGTTGAGGATGTCAAGACAGGACGCGGAGATTTGACGTCGGCATCAAGGGCCGCGCCCGATACTGGCTCCAAGGCCCAAGCCAGGGAGTTGGTGGATGAGCGAGTCCGACGTGCGGCGGCATCTGCCCGTCCGGCAACTGGTGCGCGACGTCGGCCCGGCGCTGCTGCGGTTGGTCCAGAAAGGTGCCGGCTTCGACGAGCCGCTCACCGAGATCGCTCTCTACGCTCCGGGCGCGCCGACCCAGCTCGGGCCGGGGTGCGTGGTACTGGGCATCGGCGTGACCGCCGAAGCCCAACTGCTCGACCTGGCCGCGGCGATGGACCGCGCCGGAGCGAGGGTGCTGGCGGTGAAGGCCCCGGCACCGCCTTCACCGGACGAGAAGCTGACGGTCATCGAGGTCAACCAGGACGCGTCCTGGATGCACGTCGCGACGACCATCCGCGAGCAGTTGCTCGAATACGCCAGGGCACGCGTCCGCTCCGACGACGGCTCGGACCTGTTCACCCTGGCCAACGCCATCTACACGGCCCTCGGCGCCCCGGTGACCATCGAGGACCGTTTCTCCGCACTGATCGCCTGGTCGGAAGGCCAGGACAGGACCGACGCCGAACGGATCGAGACCATCCTGGGCCGTGCGGTGCACCAGCGGACGCTGGCCGAACAGCGCGAGCGGGGCGAATTCGCGCGCCTGCACGCCAGCGGTGCCCCGGTCTACCTGGAAGCGACCGAGCCCGACCAGCTGCCGCGGGTGGCGATCGCGGTCCGGGCAGGCTCGGATGTCCTCGGCTACATCTGGGCGGTGGTGACCGAGCCACTCGACGAGGCGAGCACCGCCCGGCTGCGCGAGTTCGCGTCGATCGTCGCGCTGCGCCTGGTCGGCCTGCGCACCGAGACCAGCTACGCCCGCCAGCAGCGCGGCGAGCTGGCCGCGGCGGTGCTCGGCGGATCGGCCGACCGCGTCGAGGCGACCCGGTTGCAGCTGGGCTCCGGCCCGGTGTGCGTCCTGGCCGCGGCACCCCGGCTGCCCGAGACCGAAAGCTCCGGCGCCGCGACGGATGCGGTGACCGCGGGCGGACTACGCCGGTTCGCCGAAACGCTGGAGTACTTCCTCGCGGCCGTACACCCTCGCTCCGCCTCGGTGGCCGGTACCGGCGCGGTGTACGCACTCGTCGCCTGGCCTCCGGAGCACACCACCGCGTTGGAGGCGACTGTCAACCTGGCACGGGATTTCCTCGCCAGGACACCACTGGCCGGCGACTACGTGGTCGCCGTCGGCGGGCCGACCGGCTCGCTGGGGCAAATCGCCGAAGTACGGGCGCAGACCGACGCCGCGCTACGGGCGCTCCGACACCCAACCACGCACGGTCCGGCCGTGCGCACCGTGGCGGACATGGCGCTGTCGATGTTGTTGCTGCATCTCGCCGACGTCACCGAGTCGCTCGGCCTGCCGGACAGCACCGGCGCGCTACACCGGCTGTGCCAGTACGACGGTCCGGACGGCCTGCTGCCCGAGACCCTGGCGGCGTACCTCGACTCCGCGGGAGCCACCGACATCGCAGCCACCGCCCTGCACATCCACGCCAACACGATGCGCTATCGGCTGCGCCGGATCCGCGAGATCTCCGGGCTGGATTTCACCAATGCCGACGCCATGCTGCTCGCGCACCTCCAGCTCAGGGTTCGCGCGCTGCGGAGGACCCGGGCCTGACACGACGTCGGCACGGCTATGAGGTGGACCGTCGGCCGCCTGGCCCGCGAGAGGAGGAAAACAAGGACTTCCGGCTACCGCTGGACTACCAGGCCACCGGATCGATGGGCACGAGTGGAGCCACCACCCTTGGCTGCGCATAGCATTCCCCGGAGATCCGCAGATACTTCTGGAAGTACGGCCGCCGCAGCACGGTGTCACGGTATTCGACGAGGTCGGACCACCCCTCGGACAACATGAAGATCCGTGGGTCGGCGGCCGAGTGACCGGCGTGGAGGTGGACACAGGTCTCTTCGGCACGAGCCCGCGGAAGCACGTCCCGCAATGCCGCCAGGAACGTCTCCCGCCGTTGCGGGTCGATGGTCAGGGTGACGTTCATGAACAGTGGCACGCCCCGCTCGGTGACCGCCCGCAACGCGGCCTCCTGCTCTTGCGGAGTGGGTACCTGGGATCCTTTACTCATCGTTTCCCTTTTTCTTGTTCTTCAGCCCCGGTGACGCCGCCGAACCTCGGGCTAACACGGAAATTGCCGCTCAGCAGTTCTTGACGGACCGGCATACCTGGAACGAAACCGCTTCCATGTGCTTGTTCTGCCCGGTGGTACCGATCGCGTTGGTCTTACCGTCGGCGCCGCAGTACCAGTTCTTGTTCCAGCCCACGTTCTGCACATAGGAATTCCCGCAGAGTACACCGGTCTGGACGCGGTAGCTCACCGCTTCCAGGCGCTTGTTCTTCCCGGCGGTACCCACGGTGAGGTGCCCACCGGCAGCTGCACAGGCCCACGGCTGCCATCCGCTGTCCTGCACGTAACCGGCGGCGCAGAAGCCGCTTCCACCGACCGACATCGTCAACGCCTCCATCCGGAGCCCCTGCCCGGCCCCGCCGACGGTCGCCGCCCTTCCGGCCGGAGCGCACTGCTCGCCCTGCCACCCGCGCTTCTGCATATACGCCTTGAGACACACCTTGTCCGCCGCCGCGACCCGCGGCCCCGTCGACCCCGGTTCAGCGCCGAAGGCCGGGGAACTCGTGAACGGGACAAGCGCGGCGACTACCGCGCCGATCGCGAGCGACCACCTGAACCCTGCGTTTGTTCGCACCATGGCAATTCCGCCTTCGTCAATTTTATCGGATAGTCCCCGGTCCGCCCGTCACCCATCGAAACAGGGATCAGTCGGCCAGCATTTTCAGCAGCTGCGGCCGCGACGGCCCGGCCGGGATCGGCATCTCCCGGCCTTTCGTCGCGACCGCGACGCGATCGGCCATTCCCGGCCGGGAAAGCAGTTCCTCGAACGAGGTCAGCAGCGCCACGTTTTCCAGGAACGTACGGAAGAGGTCAGCGTCATGATGGCTGGCGACCAGCAGATCGTAGGACAGTTTGGTACCGATTTCCGGGGCTTTCCGGGGACGCCCGTTGATGGTCGCGTCGATCTGGTTCGCGCGGGCCTTGTTGATCCGAACCGTTTCGCGATACCACCGGACCACCCGATCCTGCACCATCCGGTCATGCTCGAGGGCCAGCTCGAGCGGATCGTCACCACGGTCCCGAACGACCTCCGCGGTACCAGCGGCCTGGATGAGTCCCATGCTCATCCCGCGCCCATAAACGGGATTCGTGGTCGCCAGCGAGTCACCGACAGCAAGCACCCCGATCGCGACCGGAGCGCCGTCCACCACGAACCGGCGGAACCGGTCGGCGTTCCCACTGATGATGCGCATTCCATCCTCGACCTCACCATCCAGCAAATGCGCATGCCCCGGACAGGCCCGAACCACCTCCATCCACTTGCCGACATGACGCAGCTCCTTCAACTCCTGATCCGCCGAGGAGAAACAGAGACTCATCGACCAGTGACCGCGTTCTCCGGGCACGGTGAGTATCGAGTAGCTGTCGAAATGCTGGAGCAGCCCGCCGTCGGGAAGCATCGGGGTCTCCCCGTCATACGAGCGGAAGAACCGCGTGTAGTACGTGAAATTGGTCGGTTCGACCTCCTCGTGAGGCGGCCGCGCACCCAGATCCCCGAGCCAGGCCGGCAGCTTCGTCCGCCGGCCCGAGGCATCGATGACGAGATCCGCGCCGATGACCTCACCGGCCGACGTGCGTACACCGACGACCCGCGGCACATCGCCCACCGTGGACGGCTCAGCCAGCAGCCCGGTCACCCCGACACCTCGGCGCACGTCGACCGCCCGGCGTGCGCAGCTCGCCACCGCGTATTCCAGGACCGGACGGCGAACCGCCAGCGTATCGAACCTTCCGTCGTCCGGACGCGACGCGCGATCCTCGATATGGGAAGGCAACAGCGAAAGAAAACTGAACTCGCTCGCACCGGCCCCCCGCGCGGCCTCCAGCACCTCAGGAATCCGGGCCCGCAGAATCCGGTAACCCCTCGGCCACAGCATGTGCGTCTGCCGGAACTGGCTGACCCCGCGCCGGGCCCAGTTCGACCAGGCCTCCTCCGGCGAGTCCGGCATCGCCTCGCCATCTCGTTCCAGGACGATGACCTCCATACCGTCCTTGGCGAGCATCATCGCCGTCGACAACCCGACGATCCCCCCACCGACAACAACGACTCTCCGCATCGAATATGCCTCTCACACCGCTGATCAAACGATCGGGGATCCAGTTCTCGCATCCTGGCCCAGGAGGAAATCCCAACGTGCCAGTAACGAAGAAGAGACAAGATTCATGATACGAACGTGCCCTGTCCGACGTGGACGGTACCGGGGCTTCGGACTCCGGCCGGCAGCAACCGGCAGGGGAATGTTCGCGTACTCGCGGGGTCCTCCCCGGGGACGACCCGGGTCCTCCCGGCGCATGATCAGGCCGGGCCAGTGATCGGATGCCGGTGCCGTCGCCGGTCGGCACTCTGGGTGCACGAAGAACGACCGGAGCTGCCGTTGGGCGGCCGGTTTTCCTTTTACGGCACCGGAATTCCACTACCGACCCGCGGGGACAGGTGGGGGTCCGCGGGTGAGGAGAGCGGATGATGGGGCAGGTCGATGCGCTGGAAACGGCGAAGCGCGGCCAACGCACCGTATTGGCGGGCGCGGTCGCGGGAGGCAGGGCGCCGCGTTGTCTCCCGTACTTACTGGCCTGTTGTGCGTTCGTGGTCTATGCGGTGTGGTCGCTTTGGTTGCACAGGGCGTTCCAGAGTGGCGGGCAGGATCTCGGCCTTTTCGAGCAGGCGGTCCACGCCTACGCGGACGGGCACTGGCCGACAGCGGATCTCAAGAGCCCCGGCGTCATTCTGCTCGGCGACCACTTTTCGCCGATTCTCGCGGTGCTCGCGCCGTTCTACTGGCTCTGGCCGTCCCCGGCTCTGTTGCTGGTGGCGCAGGCCGCGCTGCTGGCCCTCTCGGTCATTCCCGTGACCCGGTGCGCGATCCGCGCGCTCGGCCCGTGGCGGGGCGCCGGGATCGGTGTCGGCTACGTTCTCTCCACCGGCCTGCTGGAGGCGGTGATCCACGACTTTCACGAGATCTGTTTCGCCGTCCCGATGCTGGCCTTCGCCGGCGAGCGGCTGCTCCGGCGGCAGTGGGGATGGGCGGTCGCGTACGCGGCGCCGCTCGTGCTGGTCAAGGAAGATCTGCCGATGACGCTGGCAGCGCTCGGCCTGTACCTCGTCGTTCAGGGCCAGCGCAGGCTGGGCTGGGCAACGGCCGCGTTCGGCGTTCTCAGCACGGTCGTGGTCGTCGGAGTGGTGCTGCCCGCGATCAACAGCAGCGGCGGCTACGCCTACGGAGACAAATGGGGCGGGTTCGCGCCCTTCGCCGGATTCCCCGTCAAGGTGGCGACCCTCGCCGTGCTGCTCGCGCCCACCGCGTTCGCCGCGCTCCGGTCACCGATGGCGATCCTGCTCGTCCCCACCCTCGCCTGGCGGCTGTTGTCGGGGTTCCATTTCTACTGGAGCCCGGCGCTCTACTACGACGCGGTGCTGATCCCGATCGCGTTCCTGGCGGCTGTCGACGGCATCGGGCGCGCACGGGGCACCTGGCTCGGCCGGGCCGCCCCGATCTGCGCGGTGGTCGCGGCGGTCTGCTCGACGACGGTGGTGCTGCTGCACGCGAATCAGCCGCGCTGGACGAACGAGCAGCAAGCCGCCGCCAGGGAAGTCCTGGCCGGGGTTCCGGACGGTGCCACTGTCGCGGCAGCCGGACGGCTGGCCCCGCATTTGACGAGCCGATGCCGGGTGCTGCTCTACCCCACCTATCCCTCGGGTGCCGAGCAGCCCGAATGGGTCGTGGTGACCCGGCCGGAAGGCACGTGGCCGCTTTCGGTCCCCGAACAGGAAAAACGTCTGGCGGAGCTGACCCGGCGAAGCTACGACGTGGTAGCGGGGAACGCCACGGCTACCCTGCTTCACCGGCGTCCCGGCTCATGAGCCTGTGCCGCGCTCGGCGCCGTTCAGTCGTGGAACCCGCCAGGGTTCGATGGCGTGACGAGGCCGTGTTCGTAGGCGAACACCACGGCCTGCAGCCGGTCACGCAGCTCCAGTTTGTCGAGCACCCGGCCGAGGTGGGTCTTCACCGTGGTCACGCCGATGAACAGCCGCTCGGCGATCTCGGAATTGTTGAGCCCTCGCGCGACGAGCACGAGGACGTCCCGCTCGCGGTCGGTGAGCCGGACCAGCCGCCGATCGTCCGACGGCGCGGGGTGCGCGGCGAGGTAACGCCGCATCATCCGATCGACCACGGACGGCGCGAGCACGCGGTCGCCACGCAGCACGGCCCGCATCGCCAGGAGCATCTCCTCCCCGCTCGCGTCCTTGAGCAGAAAACCGCCCGCGCCCGCCCTGGTCGCGGCGAGGACGTATTCGTCGAGGTCGAAAGTGGTCAGCATGAGCACCTTGACCGCCGGGTCCCGCGCGCAGATCCGTTCGGTGGCCGCCACTCCGTCGAGCACCGGCATGCGGACGTCCATCAGCACCAGGTCCGGCCGCGCCGTGACGGCCAGGTCCACCGCCTGGCTCCCGTTCTCAGCCTCCCCTGCCAGCACCAGGTCGTCCGCGCTCTCGATGATCATGCGCAGCCCGCCCCGCATGAGCGCCTGGTCGTCGCAGACGAGCACGCGGTGGGGCCCGGGCTGTGTCATGGTTCCTCCGGGGATGTCGTGAGCGGAAGCAGTGCGGTGACCAGGAACCCGCCGTCCGGCCGCGGTTCGGCGGTCACCTCGCCGCCGAACATCGAGGCACGTTCCCGCATCCCGCGGATGCCATAGCCCGCACCACTCCGCTCGGCGGCGTGGGGACGGGGGCCGTGGCCGCCATCGTTGCCGACCTCGACCACGACCGTCCTGTGTGGATCGTCCGATGTCCCGTAGCGAACCGTCACCGTACACCGGGCACCGGGCGGGGCGTGTTTGACCACATTGGTCAGTGCCTCCTGGACGATCCGGTGCGCGGTGAGCACCGCACCGGGCGGGATCCCCTCGCGGTCGCCCTCGACCACAAGACGAGCCTCCAGCCCGGCGGAACGCACCTTGCCGACAAGCTCGCCGAGCGCGCCGGCACCCGGCTGAGGTTCCGTACCGGTCCCGGATTCGCGCAGCAGACCGAGAATCCGCCGCAACTCGGCCACAGCCTCACGCCCGGTCACGCCGATCGTCCGCAGCGCCTCGTCCACAGCGCCGGGATCCCGCATACCCAGCAACCGCGCGCCTTCGGACTGCAGCACCATCGTGCTCACCGCATGCGCGACGACATCGTGCATCTCCCGGGCGATCCGCGCGCGTTCCTCGACGACCGCGGCCCTCGCCAGCGCGTCACGACGTTCCTCGGCCTCGATCGCACGCTCCCGCGCGTCAGCCAGCTGCAACTGACGGCTGCGCGTCACCTCACCGGCGGCCACCGCGGCCACCATGACGGCGGTCTCCGCCACGAACAGGATCGCCGCGATCTGGCCGCCCCCGACGAGGAACGCCCCGATCAGGAACAGCATCTCCGACGCGAGCAACAGCCACCACTTGCTGCGCCGGCCACCGTGGACGACCACCGAGTACATGAGGACCACCAGCGCCAGGTCCGCGGCGAGCAGCACACCCGCGTACGGCAGCGGCAGCAACGCCTGCGCGGCGAAGACGGCGAGCACGAACAGCATCGCCTGCGCGGGGAACCGGCGCCGCGCGAAGACCGGCGCGAGCAAGGCCACGATGATCGCCAGCACCGCACCCCACCACCGGCCCGACAACAAAAGGCTCACCAACGAGGCCGCACCGAGCACCACGACGATCAGCAGGTCGGTCACCCATGACCGGACACCCGCCCCGGCGAACAACTTGCGCACCCTGACCACCTAACCACGCATCCCGCTTCGTCGCGACCGTCCGAAGTGGATTCTCCAGCTCACGGCCTCCACGGTTGCCCCATCGGATAAACCCTCCTGCCCCCTTCTCCGCAGGACAACGGTCCCGACCTGCTTCGCTGGTTAGGGTGCCGGTGCATCATTTCAGTATCGCAGGAGGTCAGATGCTCGACATTCAGGAAATTTCCGACCGGCTGGAGATCCAGGAGCTGCTGGTGACCTACGCGACCGCGATCGACAGCAAGGATTTCGGCGCCCTGGACGGGATATTCACACACGACGCCCATATCGACTACACCACATTCGGTGGTATCGCGGGCACCCGCGCCGAACTGAAGGAATTCCTCACCTCGAGCATGGCACAGTTCGCCGTGTGCCAGCACCTGATCGCCAACCCCGCCATCCATCTCGACGGCGACCACGCGACAGGTCGGGTGATGTGCCTGAACACACTCGGCTTCCCCGTCGAGGACGGCGACCCGCACCTCGCGCTGCTGGGCATGTGGTACCTCGACGAATACACCCGCACACCGCGGGGCTGGCGGATCTCCCGGCGCAGCCAGCAACGCAGCTGGACACAAGGACTCGACGACGTCCCCCACCACACACACTGACCCGCGTTCCCGAGCGGCCAGGTACGGACCGTCGGGCTTGAGGAGCGAGCGATGCCGCAAATCCTGACGGAGTCGTACTGGCCCGCCGACACCAGCGCACCGGTACTGGAGCTCACCACCGGGGATCTGTTGCGTGCGGCCGCGCGGGATGCCGGGTCGCGGACCGCGCTGATCGAGGCCGCACCGCCGGACACCGTGTCACCGTCCGGCGCCGGACGCACCGACCGCCAGTGGACCTACCGGCAACTGCTGGCCGAGGCCGAGCAATGCGCGCGCTGGTTGCTGACCCGGTTTGCCCCGGGCGAGCGGGTCACCGTCTGGGCTCCCAACATCCCCGAGTGGGTCATTCTCCAGTACGGCGCGGCCTTGGCCGGCCTGGTGGTGGTGACCGCCAACCCAGCGCTGCGAGCCGCGGAACTGCGTTATGTACTCGAGCAATCCCGCTCGGCCGGGCTCTTCCACACCGCGGCGTTCCGCGGCAGCGACATGACCGCGATCGCCCGAGACGCCGCGCACGGACTCCCGGAACTCAGAACAACCGTCTGTTTCGCGGACTGGCAGACGACCGTCCGTGCTCATCAGGGCAGCGGGCCGCTGCCGGAAGTACGCCCCGATGACGCGGCCCAGATCCAGTACACCTCCGGCACCACCGGGTTCCCCAAGGGCGCGTTGCTGCACCACCGCGGGCTGGTGACCAACGCGAAGTTCATGATCGACCGGGCCCGGCTGCCCGAGCGAGGCACCATGGCCTCCGCCGCGCCGCTGTTCCACACCGCGGGCTGTGCCATGGGCGTGCTCGGCAGCGCCCACCAACGAGCTTCCTACGTCCTGTGCCGGCTGTTCGACCCCGCGCTCGTGCTCACCGCGACCCAGGATCACCGGGCGGACATGCTCGGCGGCGTCCCGACGATGCTCATAGCGCTGCTGAACCACCCCGGCTTCGGGCAGTACGACCTGTCACACCTGACGGGGGTGCTCTCCGGCGGCAGCCCCATCCCGCCCGAGCTGGTCCGTCACGTCGAGGACGGCTTCGGCGCCCGGTTCACCTCCGTCTACGGCCAGACCGAACTCTCCCCGGTGCTCACCCAAACCAGTCCCGACGATGCACCCGAGGACAAGGCCACCACCGCCGGCCGTCCACTGCCGCAGGTCGAGGTCACCGTCCGCGATCCGAAGACCGGGGACATCGTGCCCGTCGGGCAACCCGGGGAGATCTGTGCCCGCGGCTACCAAGCCATGCTCGGCTATTTCGAACTGCCCGAACGCACCGCCGAGACCATCGACCAGGCGGGCTGGGTGCACACCGGCGACCTGGGCAGCCTCGACGAACGTGGCTACCTCAAGGTCACCGGACGGCTCAAGGACATGATCATCCGGGGCGGGGAAAACATCTACGCCACCGACATCGAGCAGGTGCTGTTCACCCACCCCGGGGTGCGCGACGTCGCCGTCCTCGGCCTGCCGGACCCCATGTGGGGCGAAATCGTCGCCGCGGTGCTCGTGTCCACCGAACCCGGCCATGCACCCACGGCGACGGAGCTACACGACTTCTGCCGCGCGCGGCTGGCACCCCACAAAACACCCGCTCGCTGGTTCCACACCACCGAACTACCCCTCACCGGTTCCGGAAAAGTCCAGAAACACCGGCTCCGCGGACAAATCGACCACGGCGAACTCCAAGAACTCTGACGCCAGGCCCAGCTGCTCCGGTGAAACGAGCAGCCCGGCTCGAAAGAAAAACCCGCGGGCTGTCAGCCGTTGGGCAGGATCACCGCGCGGCCGGTGACCTTTCCGGCGTGCAGCCGTTCGTACGCGAGCGGGGCCTCGTCGAGAGAGTAGGTCTCGGTTCGGACGGACAACGCACCCGCTTGGGCGAGGGCGATCACCTCGATGAGCTCGCCACGGGTACCCCAGTACGGGGCGTAGGCACTCATGCCGGGTGGGACCAGCATGAATCCCATGGCCATCGCGCCCCCGCCGAGTCCGACATTGAGCACCCGTGCCTGAACGGCGGCGGACGCGACGGCGATGCGGCCGGTCGCCTCCACCCCGACGAAGTCGAACACGGCCTCGGCGCCGAGGCCACCGGTGAGCGCGCGGATCGGCTCGGGCACGGACTCGTCCGACACCAACGCTTCGTGGGCGCCGACCTCCCGGGCGAGGGCCAGCTTGTCCTCGCTCACGTCGAGCGCGACGACTCGCGCCGGGGTGAGCGCGCGCAGCAACTGGATCGCCACATGGCCCAGGCCGCCGACGCCGATCACCACGGCGGTCGAGCCCGGCACCAGCGCGGGCAACGCCCACCTGACGGCGTGGTACGGGGTCAGACCGGCGTCGGTGAGCGACACGGCGGCCACCGGGTCGAGCCCCGCGAAGGGCACCAGGTGGCGCACGTCGTCGACGAGCAGGTACTGCGCGAGGCCGCCGGGGGCACCCAGCCCGGGCGAACGGATTCCCAGCCGTCGGGCGTGCGGGCAGTAGTTCTCCCGGCCCGCCGCACACGCGGCGCAGACACCGCAGCCCCACGGCCCGTAGACGGCGACGCTGTCGCCGACCGCCACCCCGGTCGTGCCCTCACCGAGCGCCGCCACCGTGCCCACGGCCTCGTGGCCGAGGGTCTGCGGCAGCGGGAACATCAGTCGTTCCGCGGGCAGGTGCATCAGGGTGAGGTCGGAGTGACACAGCCCGGCCGCGGTGACCTTCACCAGGACCTGGCCGGTGCCCGGTTCGGGATCGGGGACCTCGACGACCTCGGGAGCCGCGCCGGCACTGCGGTACTGAACTGCTTTCATTGGTCCTGCTCCTGTCTCTTCGGTCGGCGAGGTTTTCCGACATGGCGGCTCAGTGGCCGCCGAGTCCCTGTGACCAGCTGCGCTGATGGTCGCGTCGGGAAATGCGCCAGCCCTGTGGTGTGCGGACGTACTCGTCGAGGTACCACAGGCCCAGCATCGCGACCGGTGGCTCACCGTCCTCGGCAGGCAGCGCGATCGGGTTCAGGCACATCACCCGCCCCGTCGCCCGGTCACCATCGACGCGGATGTCCGGGTTGGCGATCAGATGCTGGATCGCGGGAAGCTGTGCAAGATTCTGCGCGATCCATTTCTTGACGACGGCGAGGTTGCCCGTGACGCCGCCGAACGCCGTGTAGTCGAGGTAGGCATCATCGGCGAATATCCGGTCCAGCGCGTCGAAATCCCGGCCGTCGACGGCGGTCGCGTAGGCCACCACCAGATCCTGGATCTCCAGCCGGTCCGAAATCTCCTGAATGTCGAGCATCTGTTCTCCTAGCGCACTGTGACGATTGACGGTCAGGACGAACTCGCCGTCAGGGTCCGGAGTTCGGCGTCCGACAGACGCAGGTCGTGCAGGGCCAGCAGCGCCGGCAACTGCTCGACCGTGCGCGCGGAAGCGATCGGCGCGGCCACCGTCGGCTGCTGCGCGAGCCAGGCCAGCGCGACGGTAGCCATCTCCACCCCGCGGGCCGTCGCGACCTCCTCCAGCGCGGCGAGGACTTTCACGCCGCGTTCGGTGTCCACGTAGCCACCGGCCAGGCTGGGCAGGACACGCACGCTGTCGACGGTCTTGCCGGGGCGGTACTTGCCGGTCAGGAAGCCGGAAGCGAGCGCGAAGTACGGGACACACACCAACCCTTCGCGCTGCACGATGTCCCGCCGCTCGCCCTCGTAGGTGTCACGGGAGACGAGGTTGTACTGCGGCTGGAGCGCGACGTAGCGGGCCAGGCCTTCACGGTCGGAGAAGGCCAGCGAGGCCGAGAGCCGTTCGGGACCGATGTTGGAGGCCGCGATCGCGCGGACCTTGCCGGCTTTCACGAGCTCGTCGAGTGCGGTGATGATGTCCTCGACCGGGACGGACTCGTCGTCGAAGTGGGTGTAGTAGAGGTCGATGTGGTCGGTGCCCAGCCGACGCAGGGATTCCTCCGCGGCGGCCTTGATGTTCGCGGGTGCGAGGCCCTTGTGCCGGGGGTGGTCGCCGACCTTGGTCGCGATCACCATCTCGTCGCGGTTGCGGCGGGCGGCCAGCCAGGTGCCGATGATGGTTTCGGACTGGCCCGCTTCGTTGCCGGGAAAGTGATACATATACGCGTCGGCGGTGTCGACGAAGTTGCCACCCGCGGCGGAGTAGGCGTCGAGTACCGCGAACGATTGTTCTTCGTCGGCGGTCCAGCCGAACACGTTCCCGCCCAAGCACAGCGGGGAAACGACGAGACCGGACGAGCCAAGGGGGCGAAGATCAGTCATGGATCGAGAACTCCTGGGTCGGGGATTCTTCACTCTGCGCCACCACGATCGGACGCACGGGTTCGAGGCGCGGCGTCAGGCGTGCGGCATTCTTTCGATGGCCGCGTCCCGCATCGCGCCGCGGCGGACTTTGCCGGCGTCATCGCGCAGCGGCTCGTCGAGGAATTCCATCGAGCGCGGCACCTTGTAGCGCACGAGGCGCTCACCGAGGTGCGCGAGCAGCTCCTCGGCGGTCAGCCCGGGCTTGGCCTGCACCAGCGCGTGGACCCGCTGACCGAGGTCCTCGTCGGGAAGTCCGACGACAACACTGGACAGGACAAGGGGATGAGCGTCGATCGCGGCTTCCACCTCGGCGGGATAGATGTTCGCCCCGCCGGCGACGATCAGGTCCGTGCGCCGGTCGCTGAGGTAGAGATAGCCGTCGGCGTCCATCCAGCCGAGGTCGCCGAGCGACTCCCACCCCTCCCGCTCCTTGGCTTCCGCGCCGATGTAGCGGTAGGTGGGCGGGGCACCGGACGGCCGGCGCAGGTAGATCTCACCGACCTCGCCGACTGGTGCGCGCTTCCCGTCCGTGTCGAGCACCACCATCTCCCCGAGCGCCGGCTTACCGACCGAGCCTCGATGCTCGAGCCACTCCGGGCCGGTGATGATCGTGGCGGCCTGCGACTCCGTCCCACCGTACATCTCGAAGATCCTGTCGGCGCCGAGCAGATCGATCCAGGCTTCCTTGAGCCACGGCGGACAGGCCGAGGCCGTATGCCATAGCGTGCGCAGTGAGGACACGTCATACGAATCAGGGCTTTCCTCGATGAGCCGCAGCATCCGCAGCATCATCGTGGGCACAAGCTGCACCCAGCCGACCCGATGCCCGGCAATCGCCTTGAGCGCGCCGTCGGCGTCGAACTCGGACAGCACCACGAGATGCTGCCCCACCAGCAGTCCGGTGAGCGAAGCGGTGAGCGGGGAATTGTGGTACAGCGGGCCGGCGACCAGCTGGCTGTCGTCCGGCCGCATCCGGGCCACGGCGCCGGCCAGCGCCGGTGCCCCTTCGGCCGCGTTACCGGACACGATCAGTTTCGGTCGCCCGGTGCTGCCACCGGAGGTCGAAGCCTTCCACGCGAGCGACACGACCTCCGGCAGCATCCCGTCGTCCAGGACTGGATCGGGCTGAAAGTCCGCGGCGACGCAGGTTCGGCCGGGGTGATCGACCGGATCGGCGCCGACGACGAGTGCGGAGTCGGCAAGGTCGACGATCGCCCGTCGCTCGGCGGCCGGAAGCCGGGGTGAGATCGGCTGGGGAATCGCGCCGAGTTTCCAGCATGCGAGGACAGCGAGGTAGAAACCGATCGAGTTCGGCAGACCGATGGTGACGAAGTCCCCGTAGCCGACCCCGAGGTTGCCGAACGCCCGTGCGAGCCGGTTCGACCGCGTCTCGAGCTCGTCTCGGGTGATCATCTCGCCATCGCAGCTGATGGCTGGCTGCCGTGGAGCTTCGCCCGCCAGCCGGGCCAGGATCCGCACATAGGGTTCAGCGGCAGCGGGGAAGACCACCGCGGCGAGATCCGGCTCAACGTCACCAGGCACAGCACATCAACCTTTCCAACAGCTTCACCGCTCCACGTCACTCGGATATTACGACGCGACTCAAGAACATCCCGGCAAATTCCCGATCCATTGATGTCCGGTTGACCGAGCCGACGCGGAATCAACGGAAAGATGGGCAGCAATAGTAGCGTCATGGATCGTACTGCGCGAAGGTTCCGGCCCGTCCGTCGTTATACTATCGGATAACGGCTTCTATACAAAAGTGCAGTGCATGCCAGGACCAGGCGCGGGCCGCCCGTGCGAATGGCCGCGAGCATCGTCCGACCCGCCGCCGAGTTCCGGCCCAGTCGGTACTCCAGCAAATCGGCCACGGCCGACCGCGGGTACCCGTTCAGCCAGAGCCTGGGCGTTTCAGCTTGGAGAACTTCGCGATGCCAAGACCGCGGTCCACGTGGTGGACGAAACACGATGGCCAGTCGCCTATCCGTGGTCACGAGTGGCGAAGGCGGAATGCGGAGGACAGGTGCATACTATGCGCATGCCGCATGGTGATCTCGGGCTGCTGCACGAACTGCGTGCTCTGTCCATCCTGCTCGAGGAACGAAACGTGACCCGCGCCGCCGGGCGGTTTCACCTGAGCCAGTCGTCCATGAGCCGGACGTTACAGCGGCTTCGCGCGCTGTTCGGTGACGAGCTGCTGGTCCGATCCGGCAGCGACTACGAGCTGACCCCCCGAGCGCAGGAAATGCAGCGCGAACTCGCCCTGCTCCTGCCACGGCTGGAAGGTCTCGTGACCGGCCGTGGCTTCGATCCCTCAACGGCGACCGGGATCGTACGCATCATCGGCACCGACTACACCACCGCGGTACTGGGACCGCACCTGCTGCCCCGGCTGTGCCTGGCCGCGCCCGAGCTGGAAGTCCGTATCGAATCGCGAGACGATTCCTCGTACGAGGATCTCGAACGAGGCCGGGCCGACATCGCACTGTCCGTGCTCCACCCGGCCACCCGGCTGCGATGGGAGCGGTTGTTCACCGACGACGCGGTCTGCGTGGTGGACCGCGACCACCCCGTGCGAGACCGGTTCTCACTGGCCGACTACGTCGCGGCCCGCCATGTGGTGGTCACCCTGATCCAACGAGAGCAACCCATGATCGAACGGTGGCTTCAGACCCTCGGCCACAGCAGGAGGGCGGCTGTGCGGGTCCCGCACTTCCGCTCGGCGTTCGACGCTCTGCCCGGTGCGGCCCTCGTCGCGACGATTCCGCGGCGGCTCGCGGAGTTACAGGTGGCCGCTTGTCCTCAGGTGCGGTTGGTCGAGGCTCCGGAAGGGCTCGACACGTTTCCGTACGGAATGATCTGGCACCCACGCCTGGAATCCGATCCCATGCACTCCTGGCTGCGCGACATGATCCGCGCGGCGGCACAGGACATGGCCTCTCGTCGCTCGGAGAACTGACCGCCGCGCGTACCGCCTCAGAGCAGTTCGCCGATCGTGATCGGCAGGTCGTGGACGCGGATCCCGGTCGCCTCGAACACGGCGTTACCGATCACCGCGGCGGAGGCAAGGCGCCGGTGCCGATGCCGGACGTGGCTGAGGCGGCGGCGACGCGGCCGTCGTCGCGGAATCGTGCCCGCGCCGAGGCGGGCATCCCCATGCCGATCAGCCAGTCGCCGTCGGTCCGGGACCGTGGGCGCCTGGTGCCGGCTCCAGCCGAACCGATCGGCTCCGACCCGGTAGCACTGCAAACGTCGGCGATCCGGGGCCTCACGTGCGTCATGCGCCGGGCGCATAGGGGTGATCCACACTTTGCGCTGGTGACAACCTGGTCCACCGTGGATGCTGAATTGCATGACGCAATACGAGTGCATCACCAGACGGGAACTGATCCGGCCAGTCGGTGCCGGGCCGCCTTGCTGATGGGTCGGCCACCTCGCTGACCGCGGCCTGCGGGTGACGCCGGGCACCACGGCGATCATCAACAGTGCCGTGCCATACCCGACCTGGCGCCGACGACGGAAACTTCGAGCCCGCAAGGGCCCTGGACGCCAGAAGATACCGACCAATGACAAGACGCCGAGCGCACGCTTCCCTGTTTCAGGTGCCGACGACGCGATACTCGACGTGCCCTCCGCCAAATTCCTCTTTGTTACCTCCACCAACACGCAGTCGTCATCATTGACGGTCGCAACGAAGTCCGGGACATGTGTCATGGGCATGCTGCTCGAATGACCGCCACGACCGCCTGGACCGGCATGAGGAGCGGGACCTGGTGGAACTGGGCAGGCCCCGGCAGCTGCCGACACTGCTCGAACTGGTCCGGCATACTCGCGACACCCCGGCGCCATCGGACACACCTGTGTCTCGACACTTCATCTTGGTCTTGCGGAGGGGTTATGAACAAGGATCCCAAGTGCGACTGCGGAAGCACCGATGAAGCCGCGGGCGTGGCGGTTTTGGTGTACGCACCGGATTCGCTGTCCAGAATTGGCGTAGCGAACATGCTCAGCGGCGATGAGCGAGTGAAGATACTCGACGAGGCCGACTTCGCGGCCGCCGAGGTGCTTGTAGTGACCGAGGAGACCCTCGACGAGGGAGCTTTCACCTACCTGCACAAGGCCCGCGCCGCGTCACGTCTCGCGTCACCACCACCCTGCGTGGTCGTCATCAATACCCTTCGCGCCGAGACCGTGATGTCGGCGATCGAATATGGCATGGCAGCGGTGCTGCGACGGTCCACCGTCGACGGCAAGGAACTCGTCCGAACGGTACTCGAGGTCAGCAAAGGCTTGCCGTCCCTGCCACCCGACGTACTGGGCAGCCTTGTCACCCAAATCGGTCGGCTCCACCAAGACATGGTGGACCCCCGCAACCTTACACTATTCGGCCTCACCGACCGCGAACGCGAAATTCTCCGCTTACTCGCCGATGGGCACGACACCGAGGAAATCGCGACCAGGCTCACCTATTCGGAGAGCACGGTGAAATTGACTCTCCACCGCATGATGACCCGCTACAACCTCAACAACCGCACCCACGCAGTCGCATTTGCGATCCGCAACGGGGTAATCTGACAGAATCCCCGTCGGGCGGTCCGACCCGCCGCCGAACAACCTCGACCACCGCGCCTCCATGATGAGGTCGGATGTGACGGTGCTCCAACTGCTCACCGACAGGGAGGACGGCGCGCCATCGTCGACCGGATGGGACCTTCAATCTCCACAGCGAACCGGTTGCGCATGCGGTCCCCGATCCTGGCCGGGGCCCGGACCCCGCCCCGGCCACCCTACGACCCGGTCGCGGATTCCGTTTCCCGTTTGGATAGTGAAGTCGCAACCGGCGGCTTTTATGGAACGATCGCCAGGACAGTCACGTCCGACACCGGCTGCCGGACGCCCGTCATGAATCTGTTCGCCCTCCCCGATGGGGAGTGGCCTCCTCCGGTACGCCCCAGAGGAAGCGACTCACCGTCGGTTTTCTCCTGCTGTTCATGAGCGGAACGCCGGCATGGATGAGCCTTGCGACATTGGGCGCCTGCCACGGGGTCGATCCAGCGTCGAAACTCTGCCGGTTCAGCGGCTCTTGCCCGGGCCCTCCGGCGGGCGGGTCGTTCACCTCACCGCAGGACAACCGGCCTGCCTCGCCGCCGGCCCGCAGATTCTGCGCCGGAACTGGATTACCGCGGACTTGAGGCCCGGCATCCAGCCGTCGTCGAGATTCATCCACGCCAAGCCGGCGTGTTCAGTGTTTCAGAACGGCTTGATGTTGAGCTCCTTGATACAGCGAGCCGCCCGGTAGTTCCTCTGGTTCCACCGCGGAACATCCACTCTCGTCCCGTTGCAGTCCACCCAGGTGATGTCGTTGTTCCCGGTCCAAAGGTAATCCATCCAGCTCGTAGATCCTTTGACACCTTCAAACCAGTTCTTACCGGCTCCGGCATAACAGGCAGTTTCGTGCTTACCCCAGGTTGTATGGTAATTGACCTTTACGAACTGGTTATGCCTGTCGCAAGGGAGCTGTTGTGCACCGGCACTGCCAGCCGGCAGTACCAGCATTGCCAGCGAAGCCGCCACGACCCCGGCAGCACCAGCCAAGGTGATCTTCTTCATTATCCCCATCCATTCACTCGGACAAGCTCTGCGATCAGTCCGGTCTGAATGTCAGTAAGCCTCCGCCACGGCCGGAAAACAACCGTTTCGAGTATTACGCACCCAACCGGACAACGAACATTGATCGATCGGGAACTCAGGTGCCGTCGGCGAGCCGGAGGGCGGGCATCGTCGCGCCGGCCAGCGGATGACCGCTCCCGAGGTCGTAGCGCTGCCGCCACAGACCGGAGATCCGCTTCACGGGGGCCCGCCAGTCGCTTGTGGACACCCGGGCAAATCCTCTGTGGACGGTTCGGGGTCAGCGCAGGGTTCCGGCGCGCAGGCCGAGGGTGACCTCCATGGCGTGGACGATCAGGGAGCCACGTTCGGCGGGGCGGCCCCAGCGGACCAGCGCCTGGGCGTTGACGCCGTCGATCATGCCGATCAGCTGCCAGGCGACGGCGGCGGGATCGTCGGCGGTGAACTCCCCTGCCGCCACGCCGTCCGCGATGATCTTCTCCACGGCCTGCTGCCAGGCGTCCATCGCGGCCCGGACGGCCTCGGCGAGGGTGGGGTTGCGCCGGCCCAGTGCCCAGGACTCCACCCAGACCACGGTGACGTCCACGCGGCCCTCGTCGAACAGCGTCTCCACGAGCCGCGCCAGCCGGGCGCTGGCCGCGGTCTCCCCCGCCAGCAACTCGATGACGTCGTCCAGTTCCGCCATGACGATTCCGGTGAACGTGTCGGCGACCAGCCTGTCCATGTTCGGCGCGTAGTGCGCGACCAGCGCGGGCGTCACGCCGGCGCGTGCCGCCACGGCACGCAGTGTGACGGCGCCGAGGCCCTGGTCGAGTGCGATCTCGCGGGCGGTTCCGGTGATCTCCGCGGCGCGCTCCGCCGGAGCCTTCCGCGCTGCTCGTTTCCTGACATTGCTTGACATCGGGTACCAGTCTAGTTAGCGTCACCGCCACTATTGATCGACCGATCAATAGTGGCGCGGTTTTCCACCGTCGCCGCAGCCAGCGGGCACCGGTCCGGTCGTGCCCGCCGACACCTGGGAGCTCGGATGGCCTGGCGCATGCCCGCGGAAACCGCGCCACACGAACGCGTCTGGATGGCCTTCCCGCGGGCCGGGCACACCTTGGGCGAAGACGCCGCGGCGGCGCGGGAGGCGTACGCCGCGTGGGCCGCGGTCGCGAACACCGTGGCGGAGTTCGAGCCCGTGGTCATGGTCGTCGACCCGAGCGAGCGCGAACGGGCGCGGCGCCTGCTGGGCAGCGAGGTCAAGCAGGTCGAGGCTCCGCTCGACGACTTCTGGATGCGCGACATCGGCCCGACCTTCGTCGTCGACGACGAACGGCCCGGCGTACTGGGCGCGGTCGACTGGGTGTTCAACGGCTGGGGCGCTCCCGCCTGGGCGTCGTGGGAGCGGGACCGGGAGATCGGCGGGTTCGTCGCCGACGAGGCAGGCGCGGAACCGGTCGGTTCGCTGCTGGTCAACGAAGGCGGCGCGATCCACGTCGACGGCGAGGGCACCGTTCTGGTCACCGAGACCGTCCAGCTCGATCCCGGCCGCAACCCGTATGCCGGCAAAGCCCGCGTCGAAGCCGAACTGCGGCGCACGATCGGCGCGACCACGGTGATCTGGCTGCCACGCGGGCTGACCCGCGACTACGCGGAATTCGGGACGCGCGGGCACGTCGACATGGTGGCGACGATCCCGTCGCCCGGCCGGTTGCTCCTGCACGCCCAGCCCGACCCCGGCCACCCGGACCACGCGGTGCTGCGGGAGATCCGCGCGTCGCTCGCCGGGCGGACCGACGCCGCGGGCCGGACGTTCGAGATCGTCGAAATCCCGGCGCCGCCGACGCTGCGCGACGCGGGCGGCTTCGTCGACTGGAACTACGTCAACCACCTCGTGGTGAACGGCGGCGTGATCGCGTGCGGCTACGGCGACGCGCGTGCCGACGCGGTGGCGGCGGGGATCCTCGCCGAGGCCTACCCCGGCCGACGGGTCGTGACCATCGACGCGCGCCCGATTCTGGCCCGCGGCGGCGGGATCCACTGCATCACCCAGCAGCAGCCGGTCGCCGGGGGCGGGCGATGAGCGCGTTCGACGTCGTCGAGGCCACGATCGCACAACTGCGCGCGGCGCTGGCCGACGGCACGACGACGAGCGAGCACCTGGTCACGGCCTACCTGGCGCGCATCGAGGCGTACGACCGCAACGGGCCGAAGCTGAACGCCGTCGTGGTGCCCAACCCCGCCGCCATCGCCGACGCACGGGCCTCGGACGAGCGCCGCGCCCGGGGTGAGCAACTCGGCCCGCTCGACGGGATTCCTTACACCGCAAAGGACAGCTACCTCGCGCGCGGGCTCACCGCCGCCGCGGGCTCACCCGCGTTCGCGGAACTCGTGGCGCGCCGCGACGCCTTCGCGATCGAGCGGCTCCGGAACGGCGGCGCCGTCCTCATCGGACTGACGAACATGCCGCCGATGGCCAACGGCGGAATGCAGCGCGGGCTCTACGGCCGCGCGGAAAGCCCGTACCACGGCGACTACCTCACCGCCGCGTTCGCCTCCGGCTCCTCCAACGGTTCCGGCACCGCGACGGCGGCCAGCTTCGCGGCCTTCGGTCTGGCGGAGGAGACCTGGTCGAGTGGCCGCGCGCCCGCGTCGAACAACGGGCTGTGCGCCTACACGCCTTCCCGCGGCGTGATCTCCGTCCGGGGCAACTGGCCGCTCGTGCCGACCATGGACGTCGTCGTCCCGCACACCCGCACCATGGCCGACCTGCTGGAAGTGCTGGAGGTGATCGTCGCCGACGACCCCGACCCGCGCGGCGACTTCTGGCGCGCCCAGCCGTGGGTGCCGATCCCGTCCGCGTCGGCGGTGCGCCCGGCTTCGTACCCCGCGCTGGCGGTGGCGGACGCGCGGACGGCACGCGACGTCTTGGCGGGCAAGCGGTTCGGCGTGCCGAAGATGTACGTCAACGCCGACCCGGACGCCGGAACGGCGGCACGCCCGGGGATCGGTGGCCCGACGGGCAGGCGGATCGTGACCCGGGACTCGGTGCTGGAACGGTGGGAGGCGGCGCGGCGGGATCTGGAAGCCGCCGGCGCCGAAATCGTGCTGGTGGACTTCCCGGTCGTTTCCCGTTACGAAGGCGACCGTCCCGGCGCCCCGACCATCGGCACCCGCGGGCTGGTGCGTCCCGAGTTCCTGAAGCGGGAGATCACCGACCTCGCGGCATGGGCGTGGGACGATTTCCTGCGCGCCAACGACGATCCGGCGCTGAACCGGCTCGCCAAGGTGGACGGCGACCGCATCTTCCCGCACCCCGAGGGAGCGCTGCCGGATCGCTACAACGGTTTCGACGACGACATCGCCGCCTACCCCGGCCGCGTTCCCGCCGGGCACTTCACCGACATTCCCGGCCTCGCCGAGGGCGTGCGGGGCCTCGAGGAGACCCGCCGCGCCGATTTCGACCGGTGGCTGGACAACCTCCGGCTCGACGCCGTCTGTTTCCCCGCCGTGGCCGACGTCGGCCGCGCCGACATGGACACCAATCCGGCGTCGGCCGACGAAGGCTGGCGCAACGGGGTCTGGGTGGCCAACGGCAACCTCGTCCCGCGGCACCTCGGTATCCCGACGGTCACCGTGCCGATGGGCGTCATGGCCGACACCGGGATGCCCGTCGGGCTCACCATCGCGGGCCGCGCCTGCGACGACACCGGACTGCTGCGGCTGGCCGCCGCGTTCGAAGCGACCGGCACGCGACGCGTGGCGCCACCGCGCACCCCACCCCTGACTCGTTCCTGATCCCGTCCCGGCGAACAACGTTGTTCCGGAGGTTCCGATGAGTTCGACACCCCTGTCCCCTGCTGCCGACGTACCCGTGAGCGGGCCCGGCCGCGGCGTCCGGATCGAGGCCCACGGCATCGACGTGATCGGCGACGAAGAACGGCACGGCCGCGCCCGGCAGCTGTTCGGCGTGTGGGCCGCCCCGAACGTCAGCTACCTCAGCCTGGTGGTCGGCGGAGCGCTGGTGCTCATGGGGCTCAACCTCTGGCAGGCGCTGGCGGTGATCGTCGCCGGGAATCTCTGCTGGGTCCTGGTCGGCGTGGTCGCGGTCAGCGGGCCCGCCGCCGGGGCACCGAGCGAGGTGATCATGCGGGCGATGTTCGGCGTCCGCGGCAACCGGGTGGTCATCGGGATCAACGGCTGGTTCGTCTCGGTCTGTTACGTCGCGCTGAGCTGGGCTGCCGCGTCGGTGACGGCGTTCAGCCTGTTCGCCCGGTGCGGAATCGAGCTGAACACCGTGGGCAAGGTACTGGTGATCGTCGGCATCGCGGCCGTGACACTGGTGATCAGCGTCTACGGCCACGGCGTGATCGTGAGGCTGTACCTGCCCCTGACCCTGGTTCTCGCGGTCGTTTTCGTGGTGCTGGCCGGTTACGTCCTCGGCCACACCGACTGGGCCTACCGGCCGCCGGCGCCGCTGCACGGTGCCGGGCTGTGGGCGGCGCTCACCGGTGGTCTCGCCCTGGTCGCGTCCGCCTCGCTGTCGTACAACAACAGCGCCGACTTCGCGCGGTATCTGCCGCGGTCGACGCGCCCCGCCGCGATCGCGGGGTGGACCGCGCTGGGCGCGTTCGTCCCGAGCGTGCTGTTCACCCTGCTCGGCGCGCTCGCGGCGACCACCTTGGACATGCGGGACCCGCAGACGGCACTGGCCGGGGTGCTGCCCGGCTGGCTCACCCCGGTGTTCCTGGTCGCGGTGATCCTGGGCGCGATCGCCAACAACGCCATGACCGTCTACAGCTCCGGGCTCGCCCTCCAGGTGATGGGCGTGCGGCTGCGCCGGTCCCGCAGCGTCCTGCTCGACGGCACCCTCGGCGTGCTGCTGACCCTGTACGCGCTGCTGGTGTCGAACTTCCTCGACACCGTCAACCATCTGTTGCAGCTCATGGTCGTGCTGCTCGGGCCGATGATGGCGATCTACGTCGCGGACATCGTCCTGCGCCGCAACCGCTACGACGGCCATGTGCTCAGCGAGCAGACGAAGGGCAGCCCGTTCTGGTACGTCGGCGGCGTCAACTGGATCGGCATCGCCGCACTGGCCGCCGGGGCCGTCGTCGCGGGTTCGTTCCTCTCGATCCCGGGGCTGTACACCGGCTTCCTGGCCGACGCCATCGGCGGAATCGATCTTTCGCTCCCGGCGGGCATCGTGCTCGCGGCGGCGCTCTACACGGCCGCGATGCGCCCGCGCCTCGCGGCGGCGCGGAACGACATGACCGAGACAGGAAAGGCGGTGGCGTGATGCGCGAACCGGAACTGGTGCACTACCGCGGCGGGCGGATTTTCACCGCCACCGAACCAGCTTGGGCGGAGTCCCTGCTCGTCCGAGGGGACACGATCGAATTCGTCGGAGACACCGGGTCCGCGGACGCGCTGGCGGCGGGCGCCAGGGTCGTCGAGCTCGGCGGCGCGTTCGTGCTGCCGGGTTTCATCGACGCGCACACCCATCTGCTGTCGCTGGGTGAGTCGCTGCGGCAGGTGGATCTCTTCGACGCCGCCGACCTCGCGGAGATCCAGGCCAGGATCGGCGCGGCGGCCGCCGCCGAGCCCGCGGCGCCGCGTGTGCTCGGCCGCAGCTGGCTGTTCGGCGCCCTCGACGGGCATACCCCGGATCGGCACATGATCGACGCGGTCGTGGCCGACCGGCCGGTCTATCTCACCGCCAACGACCACCACTCGGCGTGGGTCAACAGCGCCGCCCTGCGGGAGCTGGGGATCGAGGCGGACACTCCCGACCCGGTCGGGGGACGCATCGGCCGTGACGCGGCGAACGAACCGGACGGCATGCTCTACGAAGCCGCCGCGCTGGGGCTGATGCGGCGATTCCTCGACAGCACGGTGAACGACGCCGAGCGGGACACCGCGCTGGCATCCGCGTTCGACCGCTACCTCGCCGACGGGGTCACCACCGTGGTGGACATGGCGCTCACCCGCGAGGACCTCGGCGCGCTGGAACGGGCCGCCGAGCGGGGCGGTGGCAGGCTGCCGCTGCGTGTGGCCGCGCACTGGCTGGTCGAACGGACCGGGCGCCCCGAGGAGGAGCTGGCGCAGGTCGCGATGGCGGCGGAGCTGAGCCGCGGGCTCGCCGGGCCGTGGCTGCGGGTGACCGGCATCAAGCTGATGGTCGACGGCGTGATCGACAGTTGCACCGCGGCGATGAAGGAGCCGTTCGCCGACGGCAGCCACCCCGGCCCCATCTGGGACCTCGACGCACTCGCCCCGGTGGTCACGGCAGCCGACGCCGCCGGACTCCAGGTGGCGATGCACGCCATCGGCGACCAGGCATCGGATATCGCGCTTTCCGCGCTGGAGCACGCGATCGCGGTCAACGGACCCCGCGACCGCAGGCACCGTATCGAGCACCTCGAGACCGTGACCGAAGACAATGTGCGACGCCTGGCGCGGCTGGGCGTGGTCGCCTCCATGCAGCCGGTGCACGCCGATCCTGCCATCCAGGACAACTGGCGCGCGATGCTCGGCGACGACCGGACGCTGCGCGGCTATCCGTGGCCCGAGTTCACCGCCGCCGGCGCGGTGGTGGCGTTCGGCTCCGACGCGCCGACCGCGCCACACCCACCGCTGCCCAACATGTTCGTCGCCACGACCCGGCGCTCGGCGGTGGATCCGCGGCTCGCGCCGAACGTTCCCGAATACGCCCTTCCACTCGCCGACGCCCTCGCGCACGGCACCCGCCACGCCGCGTACTCGTGCCGGGCCGAGAACCACACGGGCCGCCTCGCCCCTGGGTTCGCCGCGGATTTCGTCGTGCTGGACCACAACCCATTCGCCGAAGGACTCGACTCGCTACTGCGCGCCCGTGCCCGTTCGACCGTCGTGGCAGGCGAACCGACGACCCGGCAGCGTCCGGGGTCCATCCCGTGATCGGTGGTTCCGACGGCAGGCCACCGAGCCGCCTCAGCCCAGCCCGATGCCGAAAACGTGGAGGTTCGCCTCGCGCGGCAACGTGACCGAGGCGAGGTGTTTGCCCGGGGGCGCCTCGAACGGTGTCGTCGCGTAGACCGACGCTCCGCCGCCTCGCGGGTTGCGATGGTCGGTGCGCGCGACCAGCGTGTTGCCGAACACCGGGGTCGTGCCGCCGCCGGGGAACACCCAGTCGCCGAACGACAGGTCGGCCTGCCCGGTCGTGCCGTCGGTGAAGGTGACCGTGGCGGTGGCACGGTGGTCGCCGTTGGCGGCCGCGCCGACGAACAGCAGCCGCGTCGCGGTGCTGCCCCGCAAGCCGATCACCTGCCCGGCGGGCACTACGTTGTCCGGCTGTCCGGCGGGCGCGGCGGGCCAGACGAACGACGTGCCCGAAACCTGCGACGTCCGGCCGCCGACGAGTCCGGCGGCTGCCAGCGCCTGCCGTGAGTAGCTGTTTCCGGCGGCGTCGAGGTTCGCCGCGCCGGAGTCGCCGTCGTCGGAGACGCCGACATTGCCGTAGGCGGCGGTGAGGCTGTCTTTCGGCGCGACCCGCACGATCACCGAACCCGGCAGGGACGTCCCGCCGCCACGCACGGTCACCGGAACCTCGTAGTAGCCCTCGGCGGTCCCGGCGGCGACGGAAATCGACAGCTTCGCGCTGCCGCCGCCGGTGCGGCCGTCGAGTTCGAGCCGACGCGGGCCGGACACCGTGAGCCCGGCGGGCGGATTCGCGACGACGTCGAGCACGCGGTCGTGGCCACCGAGCCGCTGCGCGCTCACCGTGACCTCGCCCGCGCCGCCGGGCGCCACGGTGACCTGGTTCGCGACCGAGGCGAGGAACGGGCGTTCACTGTCGCGATAGGACGGTGGCGCGGTGTCGGCGGCCCACCGCTTGTCGGGCTGCGCGGCGAGGTCGAAGTCGAGCCGCCCGCCGTCCCGCGCGATGTTCTGCGGCAGGTATGTGCGGTCCCAGCCCCGGCCGTTCAGCCGCAGGCCGTGTACGTAGGGCGTATCGGCCGACGCCTTCGGCGCGCGAAGGTCGATGGTGCGCCCGTTCGGCAGAGCCAGCTCCGCGCGTTCGAAGAGCGGGCTGTGCACGACCAGGTCCGGCGTTCCCGGCGTGGCCGGGTAGAGGCCGAGCGCGGCCCAGACGTACCAGGACGACTGCGCGCCGAGATCGTCGTTGCCGGGTTCACCGTCCGGCGTCGCGCTGAACAGCGTCGTCGCGATCTTGCGGACCACCTGCTGGGTCTTCCAGGGCTGCCCGACGTGGTTGTACAGCCACGGCACGCCGAAATCGGGTTCGTTGCCCGCCCACATGTACGGCTCGTTCGGGCCGACGTTCAGCTTCTGGAAGAACGTGTCGAGCCGCCGCGCGACCGCCGCCTGCCCGCCCATCGCCGTCACCAGTCCGGCGGAGTCCTGCGGCACCAGCCAGGTGTACTGCGCGGCGTTGCCCTCGTCGAAGCCGTCCTGACCGAACTTCCCTGGCGGCGGGGGCACATAGGCGGGTCCGTCCGGGAACCGGCCGTCCTGACCGCGCGGCTGCAGGTACCCGGTGGCCGGGTTGAAGATGTTCTGCCAGTTCTGGCCGCGTTTGGTGAACTCGCGAGCGACATCGCGGTCACCGATCCCCTGGGCGAACCGCGCGATGGCGAAGTCGTCGATCGCCCATTCCAGGGTGCTCGACGCCCCGACGCGGGCATGGTCACCGCCCGAGGCGTCGTTGTTCGGCAAGTACCCGCGGGCCACGTAGTCCGCGATCCCCCGCCGTTCCTGATAGGCGCCGGGCGTGTTGTCGACCGACGTCGCGCCCTTCACCAGGTACTTCAACGCGGTTTTGACGTCGAAGTCCCGCGCGCCGAACGCGTACAGGTTCGACAGCAGCGCGACCGAGCTGTCCCCGGTCATCTGGCCGGTGTAGTCGTTGGCCAACGGCCAGCGCGGCCACCAGCCGCCCTGCACCGCGTCGTTGGTCAGCGACTGCGCCATGTCACTCGCTTCCTTCGGGAACAGCATGGCGTGCAACGGCGCGAGCGAACGGTAGGTGTCCCAGTCGGAGAAGTTCGCGTACTGGTCGTGCCCCTTGGGCAGAGTACGGATCTGGTCGTCGAAGCCGATGTAGCGGCCGTCGGCGTCGTTGAAGGTGTTGGGATGCATCAGCGAGTGGTACAGCGCGGTGTAGAACGTCTTGAGTTGCGCGGTGTCCTTGCCCGCGACGCGGATCCTGCCAAGGGCCGCCGTCCACTTGTCCTTTGTGGACTTACGGACCGCCCCGAAGTCCCAGCCCGGGATCTCCGCCGCCATGTTGGCCTTCGCGCCGCCGACACCCACATACGACATCGAAACCTTGGCGTGCACCAAGGTTTCCGCACCGAAAGTCAGGTACGCGCCCGCCTTGGGCGAGTCGACACTGCCGGTGCCCGGCTTCACCGCCGAGCCGTCCCAGGTGCCGTGCGCGGTGAACGGCTTGTCGAAGGCGATGGAGTAGTACACCGTGTACTTGTTCGGCTTACCACAGAATCCGCCGGTGGTCGCCGACCCGCTGACCTCACGATCACCGGTGATCTTCAGGTCCGCGTGCGAGTTCCCCGCCAGGCTGGCACCGCCCTTGACCAGCACCTGCGCGGTGGCACCGGCCGGGAAGGTGAACGCGGCCAGACCGCTGCGCGTGGTCGCGGTCAGCTCGGCACGGACCTTCGAATCGGCGAGCGTCACCGCGTAATAACCGGGCTCGGCCTTTTCGCCGTCGTGGGTGAAGTGCTCGACCCGGTCCCACGGCGCCGCGCCGACGTCCCCGGCGACCGGCAGGATCGGCACGTCCCCGAACGCGGTGCAGCCGACCGAGGCGTGGTCAAGACTGAACCCCCGGATCTGGTCGCTGTGGTACTGGTACCCGGCGTAGGCGCCCTTGGTGTCCGGCGAGAACTGCATCATCCCGAACGGCGCCGCCGGACCGGGGAAGTTGTTGATCTCCCCCACCGAACTGCCACCGCGCCCGGTCCCGATCAGCGGATCGACGTACGCCGCCGGGTCACCGACCAGCGCGGACTCCGATGACATCGTTGTCGGAGTCGCCGAAGCGACGCCGGGCACCCCGATGACCGCCACCGCGAGCATCGTCATCATCAACCTCTGCCGCACCGGTGCCTCCCAGGGCCGAGCCGACGGACGTTTCCTCCTCCTGGACTTTCCGGTGCCGCCGCCCCGCGGTCAACACTTTGACAAAGACTTGGCCGGACAAGGGCCGTCAGGTTTCCTGGCACGGTCACCCGGCTCAGCTCCCGCGTGTCCCCAGGATGGGCTCGGACTCGACCAGACCGACGTCGCTGGGTGCCTGGTGGTCGGCGAACACGCGTTGGTGTTGCCGGGCGCGCAGGTCGAGGTGCGCCTCCGCGGGTTTGGGATAGCCGTAACGCTCACGGGCTTCGGCGGGACTGAACGTCTCCGGAGCCGCGGGCGGGACGTCGAACAGGACGGGCGCCACGACGGATGTGGTCGAGGGAGACAGCAGATGCAGCGCGCTCAGCTGGAGCCAGCGGCTGATCCGGGTCAGCCGGAAGGAGATGCGCATGACCGGCACGATCAGCGTGTCCAGCAGGCGGCCCTGACGGATCCCGGCCATGTCGCGCATCCAGTGCGGCATCGAGGCGATGGTGGCGATGCGCAGGGCGGTGGTCATCACCAGCGCCCCCGGCCAGAACACCGGCGGCATCGGCGGCAGCATCACCTCAGCGTGCAACAGATGGTCCATTGTGGACCGAGCGACCGCGGAACCCGCCAACTGGGAGCGTATCTCCTCGAAATACGCGCGGACGCCCTCACGGTCACGGGGTACCTCGGCGGGATCGCATGTCTGCAACTCGGCCGCGGTGGCGCAGTCCGCCCAGTAGCGGGCCTCGTCCTCCGCGCTGAGCCTGCCAGGCCCGTACTTCTCGTAGGCGTAGAGGATCGAGTGCCAGGCGGTCAGGTGGATCCACAACTGCGACCCGGGATCGTTGGCGTCGTACCGGTTGCCGCTGCCCGGCTCGATACCGATGCCCACCGAGTGGACCTTGACCAGCACGTCGGCGGCTTTCATGGTGCCGTAGGTGCCGCCGAAGGCGACCATCGCGAAGTACCGCAACGTACGGTCATAGCGAGTACGCGGGCGGGTGCGGATCTGCTGGGTCGCGTCGACGGACGCCACCAGGCCGGGGTCGAGCTCCTCGACGACGACCGCGCGCTGGAAACCCACAGTGAGCGAGGTCGGATACGACCAGACCTTCCATGTCACCGAGCCGGGGCCGAAGAAGCCGTGGTCGGCATGCGGCGCGATCGCCGAGCGGGCGCCGCGCGCGAGCCGCAGCACGCGTCCGGCCGAGGGTGGCCCATCGGGCTCGGCGCCGGTCACCGAGGCCAGTACCGGCAGCACCACCCGCAGCAGGCCGAGCAGTACCAGGCCGATCGCGCCGGTGCCGAGCAGGACCACCACCACCGCGAGGAAGACCCAGGCCGAGGGCAGATTCCAGTGCACGTCGCCGGGGTAACGGAGCACGCCGGCCAGTGCGAGCAGCCCGAAGTCGGCCAGCGCCGTCAGGCCGATCGCGACGCGCCGCAGATCGCCGTCGATGGTGGCCCAGAGGACGAGCACGCCGATGGTGATCATCCAGACGCACAGCTCGCGCAGGTCCAGCGGACTCACCGGCCAGGGCCACCACGTCCGGAACCGCTCGGGGCGGGCGAAGAACACCACCCCGGCGGCCACCAGCCCGGTCCCCTCGATCCCGGCGGCGAGGCGTGCCCACACCGGCATCGGCGCGGTGCGAACGCGGCTGTCGAGATCGTTGTCCGCTCGGCGGGTGAGCTGGGCAGGCAGCGTCAGGATCGCGAGCAGCAGCGTGAGCCCGGTGACGAACAGCCACACGCCCGCGACGGGCACGCTGAAGGACATCCCGGCGACGGTGACTCCGCGAGACGGGTTCAGGTCCCCGTCGTGCAGTTCGGTGGTGAACAGGCTGCCCCCGGCCAGGACGAGCGGCGCGAAACCGGCGATCCGGGCGTTCGTCCAGCCTGGCTCCAGCGCGGCGAGCAGGAACAACACGAAGGCGGCACCGAAACCGGCACCCATCGTCGTGGCCGTGAGCGGGTTCGCCACCGTCCACGCGAACCAGACATCCGTCGCGCCGCTGCCCACGTACAGCACGAGGAACAATCCCCCGCAGACCACTACGAGCGGCCCGAACAAACCGTCCCGCACTGCGGAGGCCAGCGCCTTGCCCGGCGGCTCCGGTACGCGCAGCCGACTGTCGAAATGCTCCATCGTGCTAGTCCTCTTCGTTGAGCCGCCTAGGAATATTCATCGGTTCCGGTGGTCGTGCTCCGGCGTCAGGTGTGCGGGCAGTTTCCCTGGAAGGCCGACGTTTTGGGGTCCTTCGGGATGGGGCAGAGGAACCGTTCGTACCGGACGTCGTCGTCCACGAAGCGTTTGAGCCAGGAGATGCCGTACTTGGCGACGGTGACGTTCGGGAGCGCCGGTCCGATGTGGCCGCCGCCCGCAACCTCGACATAGGCCTTGTTCAGTCCCGGGGAAAGCTTGTCGTAGAACGCTTTCGCGTGGATCGGGGTCGGCGCGATCAGATCGCCTTCGCCGGCGATGACCAGCGTCGGCGTGCGGATGCCCGAGAAGTCCCCGCCGATGTCCCACGGGACGATCGGGACGGCTGCCTTGAGGTCATGCTTGCGCGCCGCCGCCTCCAGGGTTCCGCCGCCGCCCATCGAGATGCCCATCACCGCGAGCCGCGAGGCGTCGATGCGGTCCTTGGCCGGGCTCTTCTCCACCAGGAACTTCAGCCCGGCCAGCAACTGATCAGCCCGTGCGGCAGGGAAATCGGTCGGCGAGTTGGTGCCGAAGGTCAGCACGACGAAGCCCTGCGAGGCCAGCCGGGGGCCGAACCAGCCGAGCAGGGCCTCCGGCTCGAGGAAGCCGGGGGCGATCGCGATCGCGCCGAAGGTGCCCTGGCTGGTGTCGTTCGGGTAGGTCACGGTCCCGCCGCCGAACCCGTTCCCGGCCGGGATCGACGCCTGGGTCACCGCGAAGGGACCCCTTTCCGCCTCGATGCTCGTCATCGTGGGGTCCGGGCCACGCTGGTAGGGATTGCCGGCGTACGCCACGGGGGCGGCGGACACCTGGCCCGCTCCGATCACCGCGATCGTGGCGGCCGTGGCCACCGCGGACATCATCTTGTGCCGTGTTCGCATGGTCTTCAGGCTCCTCGGGCGGAATGGTTTTCGACGGTGAAACGGATCGGGCCGGGACCCGGCCCGATCCGCGTGGCGATCAGCCCTGGACGGTGGTGGTGCCCAGGAGCGTGTCCTGCGTCGGCGGGTCGAGGGCGAGGTCGACGTCGAACTCGCCGAGGCCGCTGTCCGTCACGACGTGCGAGGTCGCCTTCGGGCCCACTGCCGACTTCGCCGGTCCTGTCGGGACACCCTTCGGGATGGTGAGCTCGACCTTGCCGCTCGCCGTGAACTTCAACGGACCCTGCGGCGGCACCGGGGTCTCCGGAATGGGCACGTTGATGGCCAGTGGCAGGCTCTGGCCGCTGCTGACGGTCAGGACCACCGACCCGCGAATCGCCCCGGAGATCTTCGTTCCGCCCACGAGCCGGAGACCGTCTGCCGCGACGTCGCCCGCGTCGGCGTCGATGGTGAACGGCACCGAAACGGTCTCGCCGATCTTGACCGTCGCCGGGATTTCCGTGTGGATGACCGACTTCACCTGCTGGTCGCCGATGATCGGGAACCCGGCCTTCCAGGTCACCTCCTTGTCCGCCGCGTTCGCCGGGCCGGCGCCCAGAACACCCGCCGCGACCGCCGTCAGCGTGGCCAGAACGCCGAGACGGCCGGCTCTGCGCACCATCGGTCGTACCGTTGTCGCTGTCATTTCTCGCACCCTCTTCGTCGTTGAATGAACACAGAAAAACAGCAAGGAGACCGGCAGCGCGCTCGGAAACAGCGACCCACATCTCGACGATTACCGGGGGTTCGGCCGGGCTCCGCACCGTCTCGGCTCGTAGTCCGTTCGATGCAGATTGTGACGTTAGCGAGGAAGCCGGGTGAGCTACATACCGAGATATACTTATTCGGAGTCCGGTCGTCGGGATGTTCGAATTTTTCTGCCGCCGGGAACATGACGGCGAGTTGTTTGTATGATCGACATGACAAAACCGGAACACGCCCGCCGGGCGCGAGGCGTCTGGAGCGAGCCGTCAACCGGGCGATGTGCGGCTGTGCCAGGCGGCGATCTGGGCCCGGGTCGTGAAGCCGAGCTTGGCGAGGATGCGCTGCACGTGGACCTCGGCGGTCCGCTGGGCGATCACCAGGCGCCCGGCGATCTCCCGGTTGGTCAGCCCCTGCGCGATGAGCGCGGCGACCTCGGCCTCTCGCCTGGTCAGCTGCCGGGTCTCGGCGTCCCCTGAAGCCGCGTGGTTCTCCCCGAGCGCGTACCGCAGTGCGAGGTCGCCGGCCAGTGCCCGGCCTTCGGCGAAGGTCGTGGCGAAAACGGCGTCGCCCAGGATTCGCTGGGCGCCGGCCAGGGCCAGGCGAGCGCGTCCGCGGTACCTGTGGTGGAGCCGCACACCGGCTGTGGTCCGTTTCGGCAGCTCGCCCATCTTGGCCCACAGGGCATCGGCGATGCCCAGCAACATCACCGCGCGCGTATGCTCGCCCCGCTCTCCCGCGGCGATGGCGAGCACCTCGTTGGTGAGCGCCTTGACCAGCACGTTGTCGATGTCGCGCATGAGCCGCAGGGCGTGCTGTCCGGCGTCCTCCGCCGCCGCCGTTTCGCCGAGGTAGACGTCGAGAAAAGCGAGCGCGAACCACGACCACGCCTGCCAGTAGATGTCACCACACGCGACACAACGGGCGATTTCCTCCTGGATGACGTCGCGGCCACGGTCGCGCTCCCCGGAAAGGCCGATCACCAGCCCGTAACAACATTGTGTGAAGAACTCGCCGCGCACCACTCCCCGCGCGCGGAAGGTTTTCAGAGCGTTTTCGAAAAGCGGTACCGCCGGGCCCGGATTACCGGTGATCAGGGCCGCGAGCCCCCACAGGGCCGCCACATAGGCGGCCTCGACCTCGTGGTGAAGCCGTTCGGCCAGCACGCCGGCCCGGACCAGTTCGGCAATGGTCGCGTCGGCGTCCCCCAGGAAAAGAGCGAACGAAGCCTTCCGGCGAAGACCCGTGACCCGCAGCGGCTCGTCGTCGGGTACCAACCGCAGCGCGCGATCGAGCCTGATGAACACTTCGGCGCCGTAGCCCTGGACGGCGAGGAAATCCTGCAGACTTCGATCCATTTCGAGCGCGGTGGCGGCTTCCGCGGGTTCGGTCAGGCAGAAATCGAACGCGGCGCGAATGTTGGCGTAGTCGCGCTGGATCCTGCCCAGCCACGTGACCTGCTCGGGCCCCGACCATTCCGCTTCGAACCGCCCGCACAACGCCGCGTAGAAATCCCGGTGCCGCCGGGCGACCCGCTGTCGGTCGCCGGACTCTTCGAGCAGATCCTGACCGTATTCCCGCAGCACTTCCGTCATGCGGTACCGGCTCTCGCCCTGCTCCTCCCTGGCGAGTACCGACTTGTCGACCAGCCCGTCGAGCACCTCGGCCGCGCCCGCCCCGCAGACATGTTCCGCCGCCACCCGGTCGAAGCTCCCGGAGAACACCGACACCCGCGTCCACACCCGCTGCTCGGCTTCCGAACACAGCCCGTAACTCCAGTCGAGGGTCGCCCGCAGTGTCCGGTGCCGCTCCGGCGCCACCCGTGGCCCGGTCGTCAGCAGCCCCAATCGCGTCGACAACCGCCGCGCCAGCTGGGACACCGAGAGCACCCGAACACGCGCGGCGGCCAGCTCTATCGCCAGCGGCAGCCCTTCCACCTGCCGACACACCAGCGCGATGTCGGAATAGTTCTCCTCGGTCACCTCGAACGACGGCAGCACAGCGCGCGCCCGGTCCACGAACAACCGCGCCGCGTCGTACCGCTTCAACTCCGACGGCGACCGCACCTCACCGGCCCCTGGAACGCGCAAGGGCGGTACCTGCAGTACAGACTCTCCGCACACACCCAAGGGGTGCCTGCTGGTGGCCAGCACGACCACGTCGGCGCACCGCGCCCGCACCGCGTCCGCGAACTCCGCGCACGCCGAAGCCAGATGCTCACAATTGTCCAGTACCAGCAACAGCCGACGCTCCCGGAGATGCTCGGCCACCGCGTCCAGCGCGGAGCGCCGGGACAGGTGCCGCAACCCCAGCTCGCCGCCGACCAGTGCGGCCACCAACCTGGCGTCCTGCAGCTCCGCCAGCTTGACGAACACCACGCCTCCGGGGAACCACTCCCGCACGCTTGCGGCGACGCGCACCGCCAGCCGCGTCTTGCCCACGCCGCCCGTGCCCGTCAACGTCACGACGCGGCCCGACGCCAGCAACCCCCGCACCTTCACCAGCTCGTGCCGGCGCCCCACATAACTCGCCATTTCGGCCGGAAGACCCGGCGTTCGACGCTGCACCGGTTCCCGCGCTCCCCTCCGTCCCCCTGCGACCTACAGGTCCACATGCGACCATGCGGACCGACGCCGAGCACTGCGGCTACGCGCTCTCTCCAGAGACCGGGCAACTCCGCACAGGATAACCGGAAGTACGGCAGAACCCGGAAACCGCTGACGCCGGTGAGCGCGGTCGCGGTACTAGCCCTGGCGGAGCTGGGTCAGGGTGTGTTCGACGTTGCGGCGGGTGGCCTGTGCGGCGGCGTCCGCGTCGCCTGCCTCGATCGCGGCGAGGAGGTCGTGGTGGGCCCGCTGGTGATCGTGCGTGGTTTCCTCGTCGGTGTCCAGGGTGGTGACGCTGGTGGCCACGGCGCGCATGGCGTCCAGGAAGGAGTCGAACACCTCGGTCAGCACCGGATTGTGGGCCGCCACCACGACCGCCCGGTGGAAGGCGACGTCGGCGTCGAGCAGTTCGGGCAGTGAGCCGGCCCGGTCGCTGGCCGCCAGCGCTGTGCGGAGCGCCTTGAGGTCGGCGGTGGTGCGACGGGCCGCGGCCAGGCTGCCGGCCTCGACCTCCAGTGCGACGCGGACCTCGTACACGTCGATCACCGCGGCCCTGCGCAGCTTGCGGTCCAAATCGGACAGTGGGGTCGCGGAGGCGACGTAGGTACCCGAGCCCTGCTGGGAGTACAACTGACCGGCGGAGATCAGGGCGCGGACGGCCTCCCTCGCGGTGGACCGTCCGACCCCGAGCAGCCTGCTCAGTTCGATCTCGTTGGGCAGCTTGGCGCCGACCGGCCACTCGCCCTCGCCGAGCAGCCGGCGTAGTTCGGCCGTCGCCGCGTCGACCAGTGAGGTGCGTTGCACCGCCCGGACCGTCATGTCGTGTTCCTCTCCCCGTCGAAGCCCTGGTCGGGTCCGCGGACCACGGCGTACGTCCCGGGCAATGTATCAGGTCACCAGCTCCTCAGAGGGCTTTTCCGACGGCTGAGCGGGCAGGACGCGGTCGCGCAGCCGGGTACCGAACAGCACGGCGACACCGAACACCACGAGCACCACACCGAGCGTGAACCGCAGGCCCTCGGTGTCGGCCAGCCAGCCGAACAGCGGCGAGCTCAGCCCGCCGACCGACATCGCCAGGCCGAGGGTCAACCCGCTGGCGGTACCGGGACGGGTGGGCAGATAGTCCTGAGCGAGGGTCACCTGATTGGCGAACGGCAGGAACATGGCCAGACCGAACAGCACGGCGCCGAGTTCCAGTACGAGATGGTTCGGGCTGAACACCACCCCCGCCAGCGCCGGAATGCCCAGCAGATACCCCGCCCTGATCGGCACCAGGCGGCCGCGCCGATCACCCAGCCAACCGCCGAGCACGGTACCCGCGGCGCCGGCCAGCGTGAACGAGGTCAGCGTGACCGCCGCGGCCGCGGCCGAGGTGTGCAGCTCACGAAGCGCGTACAACGACAGCAGCGAACTGACTGTCACATAAGGGATCGACCAGCCGATGGTCGCCGCGACCAGCCTGCCGAAGGCGCGCCAGTCATCCGAGATGTCCACAGTGGACTTTCCAGCCGCGCTTCCGCTGTTGACCAGGGCGGGGACGTTGCGACGATTGAGCAGCCACAGCAACGCCATCACCACTGCCGGGACCGCCAGCAGGGAGGTTCCCGACAGGCCGAACGATCCGACGACCACGGTGACCAGGGCGGGAGCCAATGAACTGCCCAGCGTGCCGCCCACCGAGAACAGGCTCATCGCCTGCTGCGACCTGCCGCCCACCGCGCGAGCCTGATTGGTGGCAGGCGGATGGTAGGCGGCCACGCCGATTCCCGCCACGGCAACGCAGATCCACGTGAGCAGGTAGCCGTGCGCGAAGCCGGCACCGGCGATCCCGCCGGCGGCCACGAGGAAACCCAGGGGTGCCAGCCAGTTCCGCTGGGACCGGTCCACGATCATCCCGAACACCGGCTGCACCACACTGGACAAACCCGTTGCGGCCAAGGCGATTCCGGACACCGCCGCATAGCTGTAGTGTCGCTCGCTCATCATGAACGGCAGCAACGCCGGCACCGAGCCCTGGTACAGATCGTTGACGACATGGGTTCCGGTCAGGAAACCCAGTTGAGCCTTTCTCATCGCTTCGCCTGCTCCAGTTGTGCCGCAACGGAAATAAGGGTCGTCTCGGCACCGTGGCGGCCGGTGAGCAGCACGCCGGCGGGCAGCCCGTCCGGCGTCCGGTGCATCGGGACGGTCACCGACGGCTGACCGGTGATGTTGGCCAGCGGGGTGAGCGGGTGGAACTCCAGCATGTTCTCGAAGGTCCGCGCGGGATCGGCATCGACAAGGCCACCCACCAGCGGTGGCAGCCGGGCCGTGGCGGAGCCGAGGACGACGTCGAACCGGTCGTAGCGGCCGGCGATCCGGCGAGCGGTGGCCTGCAGCGACACCAGCGCCGACATGAAGGTGAGCGCGTCGTAGCCCCGTGCCTTCTCCCGCAGCCACCGGGTCAGCGGCAGCAGGTCCTGCTCCCGCCCGGCGGGGACCGGCACCGACCCGGCGAGCAGTGACCACACGACGGTGAACTCCGCGCGATAGTCGCCGGGGCCTGCCGGCGGGGCCTCCGCTATGTCATGGCCCAGCTCCGCGAGCAGTTCGGCGGTGTCCTCGCACGCCTTCCGGCACGGCGGGGCATCGCTCTCGGGTCCCCGGATCACGCCGATCCGCAGGCGGCCCGGATCGCGCTTCGCGCTGTCCAGGAAGTGTCCGGGCGGCATCGGCGGCAGCTGATGGGCGTCGCCGGGACGGGCGGTACTCATGACGTCCAGCAGCAGCGCGGCATCCGCGACCGTGCGGGCGATCGGACCGGCGGTGGCCAGCCCGGCCGAGTCCGGGCCGGGTGCCGGGCTCACCCTGCCCCTGGTCGGCTTGATCCCCACCAGTCCGCAGCACGCGGCCGGGATCCGCACCGAGCCGCCACCGTCGCTGCCGTGCGCCGCCGGGGCGAGTCCCGCCGCGACCGAGGCGGCGGCCCCGCCGCTGGATCCGCCCGCGATGCGGGTGAGGTCGTGCGGATTGCGGGCCGGACCGAACACCGTCTCGGTGTAGGAGGAGCACCCGAACTCGGCCGCGTTGGTCTTGCCCAGCACCACCATGCCCGCCCGGCGCAACTGCGTCACCACCGCCGCGTCCACCTCGGCCACCCGGTCGGCGAAGACCTTCGATCCGGCGGTGTACCGCAGCCCCTTCACCGGCCACGTGTCCTTCACCGAGACCGGCACCCCGCACAGCGGCGGCAGGTCCCGCGTGCCGGACACGACCAGCGCCTCCGCCTCGCGGGCGGCCGCGAGCGCACCCTCGTGGTCCACGGTGAGGTAGGCACCCACCCCGTCGTTGTCGCGATCGATCCGGCCCAGGTACTCCTCGGTGAGCTCCACCGGGGACACCTCGCGTGTCCGCACCGCGGCCGCCTGCTCCACGAGCGTCAGATCTGCCATCTCAACTCCTCATGTCATCTGAGGACTTGCACGGTAGCCGAGCACGCGGTGTTAGGCAATCCTAATTAAGCTTCGTCCGGGCACCCGCGCAGTGAGGTTTTCTCAGTAGTGGTCGGTTGCGTTCGATACGGGCGACGGCTGTCGCGGGCTTGCGTCCTGGTCAGCACTGTCGCGAATGGGACATGGGGGACGTTCAATGCCGTCAATGTCGCATCCGCGACACTCCAGTGCCGAGGCCCCCTGCCCCGAACGCGTCGTTCAGGACGTTCACCGTCCCCAACGGAGCTTCCGAGACACCGACACCACCGCAACCCCACCCCACCAGCCACCGACACCACCCGACCACCTCGGGAAAACACCCCCAGCGAAGCCAGACTCCCACCCCTTACCGAGAAACCTCAGTGCGGCCCACCGTCGCGGCGGTACCAGCCCAGGCCGCGGAAACGTCAGCACAGGTCGCGCTTCGAGTGGCCGGGACTCGAGGCGGACCTTGGTTGCGCCCTACCGGCGTCTGCGCCAGGCCCTGCGGTCGGCGGCGACGCCGGACAGGTGCAGTGCGAGACACAGCAGCCCCGCGGTCGTGAGTGTGGTGGTCGTGACGAGGCGTCCCAGACTGGTGTCGATCAGCTCCAGGAGCAAGGCGAGCGCGAAGAGCACGGCGGCGGCGATGGCGAACATGGCGTCCCTTCACATCCGGACGGCGACGGTGCGGACGGCGACGGTGCGGACGCCGCCGCGTCAGCGGGCTTCGGGCGGGCGGTCGCAGCCTAGGGCGACTTCGGTTCCGGTGGTACCGCCACAGGACGGGTCCCGCACCGAGGCAGCGGAGTAGCGCCGAGGGCCGAGCCCGTACGTCCTTTGTGGATAGTCAGCTGGCCAGCCGGTGGACGGCGGGACCCCTGGGGCATCGGGGCCATCAAGGGAACGGGATGTCGGTGAGGCCGGTCGGCCAGGTCAGATCGGTGCCGATGAGCCGGGCCGGGCGCACGCGGTGGAGCAGTTCGGTGACCGGGGCATCCGCGTCTCGCGTGGTGTCGGCAAGAATCTGCTGATAGCGGGCGAGAAATTCGCGGGCGTCCGCGATACCGAAGGTGCGGGTGCGCAGGGTCGCGACTCCCGTGAAAGGCTCGTCGTCGGGTTCGACGAGGAACAACGCCACGTCGTAGTGCAGCCCGGCCGCGCGGAAATCGAGCAGGCGCAGGTCGAGGTCGCCCGGCCGCTGGGCGCGTGCCTCGCACATGGCCCGGGGGTAGACCTGGAGAGTCGTCTGGAGTTCCGGGCTGTCGCCGCGTTCCCGCAACGCTCGGAGCACGGCGTCGAAGGGGGCGTGGCGGTGTTCTATCGCGTCCAGCACGATCTCCCCCACTTCCCGCACCAGTTCGGCGACGGTGCCGCCGGGGCGCACCGGGATGCGAAGGGGGAGCCGGTTGCTCATCAGGCCGACGGTGTCGTCGTACTTCTCCTCGTCGCGGCCGGCATAGGTGGCGTTGATCATCGTTTCCCGCCTGCCGGTCCACTGGGCGAGGCAGAGTGCCAGCGCGGCGAGGCATACGCAGTACACGGTGGTGCCGGTGCCCGATGCCAGTGCGCGGGCCGCCCGGCCGAGAGGCCCGGGAAGCACGAACTCGATGTTGAAGGTGTCGTACCCGTTGTCGGCCCGGTCCACGCCGGCGCGGGCGAGCGGCACGCGCCATGGCGCGCCGGCGAGGTGGTTCAACCACCACGAATGGTCCTCCCTGGCCATGGCCGATGTCCCGCTTGCCGCATCCTCGGCGATGAACTCGGCATAGGGTGCCACCGGCCGCGGGACAGGCCCACCGGACGCGTGGCGGTAGCACCGTTGCAGGTCACGGACGAGCGCGCCGCAACTCCAGCCGTCGGCGACGAGGTGGCTCACTGTCAGCAGCAGCACATGCCGGTCCGGTGCCAGGCGGAGCAGCATCGCCCGCAGCGGGGCGTCCACCGACAGGTCCAGCGGGATCGCCGCCTCGCGTGCCCGGTAGAGCTCGCAGATCGACACCGCGACGTCTTCGTCCACATTGGACATCTCGATGATGGGAAGGGGAAAGTGTCCGGGGGCGGGGCGAAGCACGCTCCTCGGCCGGCCGTGCTCGTTCACGATGCGCAGCCGGAGAGCGTCGTGCCTGCTCGGCAACAGGCAGAAGGCGCGCTGGAGGACGCTCGTGTCGAGCGGTCCCGTGAGCAGGTAGGTGGTGGAGATCTGGTCCGCGTTGCGCGTGGCACCGCCCGTTGCCTGTGTCCATCGTTCCAGCTGGTCGCCGCGCAGCGGATAGCCGGCTTCCTCGTCGGCGCGGTCGTGGTGTGGCGGGTCCCCCGGTCGCGCGCTCATCGGACTCGCATCGCGGACAGCATGCGGTAGATCATCTCGGCGCCCTGGCGCAACGCTGCCGCGCCGACCCGTTCGTCGGTGCCGTGCATCCGGTTGAGGCTCTCGTTGTCGATCAGGTGTGGGTAGATCCCGTAGACGGGAACGCCTCGGGCCCGCAGGGGACCCGCGCTCGTCCTGGCCTCGAACTGGGTGGCCGCGGCGCCGGCGCCGGGGTAGGTCTCGTGCACCGCGTCGCGCCACATCCGGAAGACGTCGGTGTCCGTTGTGGACGGTGGCAGGGCGAGGTCGGCTTCGAGCCGCGAGAGCGTCTGTTCCTCGGTCGCTCCCGGCTCGCCGAGGACGTCGACCGACACGCCCGAGCCGTCGAGGAAGCGGCGCAGCGCGGCGATGACCTCGCGAGGGTTGTCGCCGCCGGGCTGGAACACGATGCGCAGCTGCGCGGCGGCGTGGCTGGGTATGACGCTGGGATAGTCCCCGGCGCTCGCAGACATCACGGACACCGTGGTCCGGAGCAGGGCGTCGTGCAACCAGGGGTAATCGCTGCGCGCGACGATCATCCTGCCCGCGCGATCGCGGGTGGACTGGTCCCCGGCGTTCAGCATCGCCCGGATGGCGCTCGCGAAGTGCTCGTCGTGCGTGCTCGTGGCCAGCTCGGCGAAGTACGCCCGCACCAACGCGTTGGGGCGGACATGCCGGGGGAAGTCGTCAAGGCGGCCGAGCGCGCGTCCCACCAGGACGGCGGCCTGGTTCGGGTAGGGCCGGGAACTGTGTGTGGCGAACCGATCGGCGACGAGGGCGACCGAGACACCCCTGCGGTCTGCGCAGGTCAGTGACGCGAGCATCGGGCTCCGCTGATCGCGCTGGGCGAGAAACCAACCGCCTTCGGTAATGGCGACCCCGGCGGCGATCTTGTCGTAGTGGTGGTCGGCCAGCCAAGCCACCCCGTACTGGCCGTTTTCCTCGTCGCAGTCGGAGAGGAAGATGATGTCGCGGTCGAAGACGGCGCGCTCGCGAACATGGCGGAGCAGGGCCGACATGAAGATCGCGTTGGTCCCCTTCATGTCCAGTGCGCCTCGGCCGTAGAGCCATCCGTCACGCAGCTCACCACCGAAGGGGTTCACGCTCCATTGCTGCGGGCCGGGTGGCACCACATCGGAGTGGCCCATGAACAGCAGTGGCGCTTTGGCGCCCTGTCCGGTGACCCTGGCGACGAAGTGAACATTGTCCGGGGTGGGCGTGGGAATGACCTCGCCGGCGACCCCGGCCGCCCGCCACAGGTCCCGCAGCAGCAGAGCGTAGGGAAGGGTGACGGCGCCACCGCCGGCGTTGGACGTGTCCTGGCGGACCATGGCGCGGGCCAGCTCGACGGGATCGGTGGCATCCAGCCCACCGGGTACCGCCGGCAAGGCCGGGCTCCCCGTCGCGGCGCCGCGGCCGGTCCCGCCGAGCAGCGCACCGGCTGTGGCGGTGCCGAGGCCGAGCGCTCGCCGGCGAGAAAGGCCGCTCGGGTGCCGTGGATTCGTCACGATCTGTCCTTTCTGGATAGTTCGCGGCCGGGAGCCGATCAGCCCACTCGGTGAACGAGCTTGACGATCCCCGCGAAAGTCGGGGAACCGAGCAGCTTGCGCAAGGCGACGCGGTGGCCGAAAGCCTTCTCCAGCTTGGTGGCGAACCGGACGGCCAGCAGGGAGTGGCCGCCTGCCTCGAAGAAGTTGTCCTCCGCCGTGGCCGGGGCGGCACCGAGCAGCTGCTCCCAGATCCCGAGCACGGTGCGCTCGGTGTCGTCGGACGGCGTGAGGCGTTCGCTCCGGTTCCCTGCGGCGTGGCCGGCGAGCCGGGCGAGTGCGACGCGGTCGAGCTTTCCGTTGGCGCCCAACGGCAAGCCGGGCAGCACGACGATCCGCGCCGGCAGCATGTAGTCCGGCAACCGGTCCCGGACATAGGCGCGCAGGACCAGTGGATCGGTCTCCTCGTTTTCGGTGACACACCCCACCAAACGAGGATCACCTCGTTCGTCGGAGACGTAGACGCCCGCGTCCGCGACGGACGGGGCCCCGCGCAGCGTGGCCTCGACTTCCTCGAGCTCCACCCGGTAACCGCGGATCTTCACCTGGTTGTCGGTCCGCCCGGCGATCTCCAGGTCACCACCGCCCGTGATCCGGCCTCGGTCCCCTGTCCGGTAGCGCCGGACACCATCGTCCCCGGTGACGAACCGGTCATCATCGCCGTCGCCGACGTAGCCGAGCGCGAGCGGCGGCCCCGCCACCCACACCTCGCCGACCACTTCGGGCGGCAGCCGCCGGCCGAACCGGTCGTGCACCGTGAGGGAGGCGCCTGCCACCGGCCTGCCCACCGGCACCCGGTCGGCGTCCGCCTCGAGCGCGGAAGTGTCAAAGGCCGCGACGTTCGACGCCGTTTCCGTCATGCCGTAGAGGTTGAGCAGCGTGGTTCCGGGGAAGGCTTCGCGGAACTTCCGCACGGTGCTCACCGGCAGCGCGTCCGCCCCGCTGGTGACGAGGGTCGGCAGATGTGCCGGACCGCCTCTACTGCCCACCTCGTCGACCAGTCCGGCGATGAGGTGCGGGGTGAGGTACAGATGCGTGAGGCGCTCCCGTTCGAGCGCGTCGGCGAGGAGCGCGGGGTCCAGCACCTCGTCCTGGCTCAGGTAGACCGACGGCACACCCTCCAGCAGGCCACCGAGCAACTCCCAGGGCGAAGCGACCAGGGAAACGGGCTTGTGGACCGCCAGCACCGAGCCGGGCGGGAAGGGGTGGTCACGCCACATCCAGCGCAGCCGGTTGAGGACCGCGAGGTGGCTGATGCGCACGCCTTTGGGGTCTCCGGTGGTACCGGAGGTGTAGACGACATGAAACACGCGTGAGGCGGAGTCGTCGATATCCCGAGGCGCGAGCACCGGCCCGTCCGCGACCTCGTCCAGACGCACCCGGGGCGCGTCGAGGATCGGGAACTGATCGAGTCCCGGCGCGGCGAGGACGCAGTCGGGCGCCGTCTCCTCCACCATCCGGCGCTGGCGGCGGGCCGGGATCGCCGGGTCGAGCCCCAGGTAGCCGCCGCCGGTACGCAGGACGGCGAGCACACCGACGAGCGCCCGCGGTCCCCGGTCGGCCGCGAGGGCCACGACGCTGCCGGGGCCCACACCGCGGTCGGCGAGCCGGGCCGCGAGGCGACCGCTCCACTCGTCCAGTTCCCGGTAGGTCACGACCTGCTCACCGCTTTTCGCGGCGACGGCGTCGGGTGTGAGCGCTACGCGGTCGGTGAACAGTCTCGCCAGACACGCGGCACGGTCGTCGGTTGTGGTTGTGCCGGTTGTGGTTGTGCCGGTTGTGGTTGTGCCGGTTCCGGCCATGTCGGACAGCATCAGTGAATGCCTCCCGTGACGAGTGCGGTGACGAGGTGGTGGTGCCTCGGGTCGGGCAACAGGTCCAGCGCCCGAACCCTGACGTGCGGCGTCTCGACGAGCGCGCGCAGGGCGATCAGCACGCTCTCCAGCACGCGGCGGGCCGCGTCCGCGGACAGCAGCTCGTCCTGGTAGGCGAACTGCAGGAGGAGTTCCCTCGGTCCGTGGTGCTGGGCGTAGAGCGCGCAGTCGTACTTGGTGTAGCCGGTGTCCAGCTCCACGAACCGGAACCGGACCCCGGCCGCGGTGGCGTGGCGGACCGGGTAGGCGGGCATGTTGAGCATGGTCTGGAACACCGGTGTGGTGGCGGAGCTCCGAGCCGCCGCGGGCAGGTCCCGCAGCATCCAGCCGAAGGGGTAGTCGGCCGCGGCATAGCCGTCCAGCACCACCTCGCCCACCCGGCCGGTGAAGGCACCGAGGTCGATGTCCGCGTCCACCGCGATGCGCAGGGGCAGCATCGACAGCATGAAGGCGGGCACATCCGCCTGCTCCGGGCGGTCGCGACCGGCCATCGGGGCGCCGATCACGACTTCGTCGGCATCGCTGTAGTACGTGAGCGCCAGTGCGTAGGCGGCGACGAGGTAGACGAAGGGGGTGCGGCTCGTGCTCGCCACGGCTTCGCGCAACGTCGCGGTCAGTTCCCGAGGAATGACGGCCTCGATGATCCGGCCTCGGTACGTGGGCCGGGCCGGCCGGCTGCGTTGCGCCACATCGAGCACGGGCAGTTCGCCGTCGAGCTGACGCTTCCAGTAGGCACCGGCTTCGGCGATCCTCGGGGAACGCAGGAGCCGGTCGTGGAAGTCGAGGTAGTGGTCATAGCGCGCGGCGCGTTCCGGGTTCGCGGCGGCGCCGGGGTCGGCCGCTGCCCGGTACAGCTCGGCGAGGTCCTGGAAGAGCACCGTGGCGCCCCAGCCGTCCAGCAGGATCTCGTGCATGGTGACCAGCAGCCGGTGGTGCTGGTCACCGAGGACGAACAGCCGGGCCCGCAGGCACGGTTGCGTGGCCAGGTCGAACGGGCGAGCCGCCTCGGTGGCGGCCGCCTCGCGGTACTCGCGGTATCGCGCTTCGGTGTCGAGGTGCCTGAGGTCCTCCGCCTCCGGAAGACTCACCGTCCAATGTGGATAGATGTGGACCGGTGTGCCGTCCTGTTCGGTGAACCGGGCGAGCAGGAGCGGGTTCTCCCGCAGCAGCAGTCGCCAAGCCCGGCCGAGCCGGTCCAGGTCGAGCGGGCCGTCGAGGAGCAGCGAACCTTGGTAGCTGTAGTAGGGGCTGTCCGGGTCGAGACGCCAGTGGAAGTACACGCCTTCCTGCTGCGGTGTCAGTGGCCGGGTACGCGCCCCCATCGGCTCCGGCACCGCGCCGGAGCGCGCGACCGGAGCCGAGGTGGCCAGTGCGGCGAGTGCGGCCGGACTGCCGTCGCTCAGGACGTCGCGCAGGACGGCCGTCGATCCGCCGGATCGGAGCCGGGACAGCAGGCGCATGGCCAGCAGGGAATCGCCGCCCAGTTCGAGAAAAGTGTCGTCCCGGCCGACCGCGTCGACATCGAGCAGTTCGGCCACGACTTCCGCGATGTGCCGCTCCGCGGGGTTCTTCGGTGGACTGAGGGAACGGTCCACCGACCGTTCCCGGCGTGGCGGCGCGGGCAGGGCCGGGTAGTCCGTCTTGCCGTTGCGGGTGAGCGGCAGGTCGGCGAGTTCGACGAACGTACGCGGCACCATGGCCGTGGGCAGCCGCTCCGCGAGGTGCGCACGCAACCCGTCCGCGGACAGCGGTGTGCGCGCGGGCACCACGTAGGCGATGAGGCGGGCCGGCCCTGCCGAAGTCGTCAGGCCCGTCTCCCTGGCGACGAGTGCGGGGTCCGGCGCCGCGGTGTGCACCGTCACCGCGCACGCGGCCACCGCCGGATGCGCGCCGAGGACCGCCTCGATCTCGCCGAGTTCCGTCCGGACACCACCGATCTTCACCTGCCGGTCGACGCGGCCCAGGTACTCCAGCTCACCGGACGGCAGCACGCGCACGGCGTCGCCGGTCCGGTAGACCCGGCCGTGCCCGGTGAAGGGATCACGGTAGAAGCTGCCTGCCGTGCGCCGGGGATCACCGAGATAGCCACGGCCGACGGCGACGCCACCGACGAACAGTTCGCCGGCCTCGCCCCGCCGGCAAGCCGCCCAGGCGTTGTCTTCCTTACGCAGGACGTACAGCGTGACGTTGCCGATGGGGCCGCCGATCGGCAGATGGCGCACCTCGGAGTCCGGCGGGCTCAGCCGCGCGTGCGTCACGTCGTCGGAGCACTCCGTCGGGCCGTACGCGTTCAGCAGACCGACCGCGGGGAACGTGGCGAACCAGCGCGTGGCCAAGGCGGGCGGAAGTTCCTCGCCGGTGGCGATCAGCCACCGGAGTCCCGCCAGGTCCGCGGGTTCCGCGCGGGTGTCATGGGCATCCAGCAGCAGGCGGATCAGCGTGGGGACGACCTCGAGGACGGTCGTGCCGCGGCCGGCGACAGCGTCCAGCAGGACCTCGCCTTCGCGGGCTTCGTCGTCGCCGTAGACCTGGACCGTGGCACCCACCAGGAGCGGGGCCAGCATCTGCCAGACGGAGATGTCGAAACCCAGTGGCGCGGTCTGGGCGAGCCGGTCGCCCGCGCCGAGTCCGAGGTCCTGGACCTTCGCCCACAGGTGGTTGAGCATCCCCTGGTGTTCGACGAGCGCGCCCTTGGGCCGCCCGGTGGACCCCGAGGTGTAGAGGACGTACCGGATTTCGCCGGGAGCCGGTGGCAGCGGCCGGGCCACGGCGAAGGCCTCGTTCTCGGCCAGGGTCAGCGGCATCGTGGGGCAGTCCGCCGCGCCGGCGCCTGCCTGGAGGGACGCCCAGCTGTCCGTCCGCCCGGTGGTGATCAGGAGCGCCGCCGCGCTGTCGGCGAGTACGCCCTCGATGCGGGCCGCCGGCCATCCCGGGTCCACCGGGAGGTACACCGCGCCCAGCAACTCCAGGGCCAGAAAGGCCGTCACGACCTCGACCCCGCGCTCACCGCCCACGGCGACGACCTGACCAGGGCCGGCCCCTCGGGCCGCGAGCACCGCGGCCGCGCGCCACGCCCGGTCGGCGAGTTCGCCGTAGCCGACGGTGCGACCCGCCTCCGTCACCGCCGGCTGCTCGGGCCGCCGGGTCGCGTGCCGCATCACATGCGTGATCACCGCATCGGTGCGGTCGTACGGCTCGACCCGGGACAGGGCGTTCGCGATCGCTTCCTTTCGCTGGCCGTCGGCGATGGGCAGCAGCGGGAAATCAGCAGGCGCGACGAGCGGGCGTTGTCCGGTCATCGGCGGCTCTCCTTTTCCCCGATCACCAGCAGGTACTCGACCGGCACGCCGGTGCCCCGGTCGTCGGTGGTGATGAAACGCTCGGTCATCTCCACCATTTCGGCGCGCAGATCGGCCCATCGGCTGGGCGGGGAAATGGCGTTGCGGGCGGCGATGCACGGACCGAAACAGGACTCGAAGAACGCGACGAGGGCCTCGGCCTCCGTGAACGGGTACCACAGCCAACGGCGCTCGGTGACCAGCGTGAACCGCGCCCCGAAGAGGTCGCGCAGGTAATCCTCGCGGCCCCAGAGCATGGGCTGGCCCTGATGCCCTGTCGGAAAAGGAAAGTAGGCGGAGAGGATCTCCTGGAAGTGCGCCGTCCAACTGCGACTGGTCCAGTTGCACAGGCCGATCCGGCCCCCTGGGCGGCAGACCCGCGCCAGCTCGCCCGCCGCGGCCTCATGGTTGCCGGCGAACTGCACACCGTAGGTGGAGGTGACGAGCGAGAACGAGTCGTCCGGGAACGGGAGATCCTCCGCGTCGCCAAGGTGGAACTCGATCTCGACACCGGCCGCCGCCGCGCGCTCGCGGGCGTCCGGGAAGAACTCGTCGGTCAGGTCGAGTCCCTGGACATGCGCCCCACGCAGCGCCGACAGGATGGCGACGTTGCCGTTGCCGGTCGCCACGTCCAGGTGAGGTGTACCGGGTTCGGGGGCGAGCCGGTCGACCAGTTCGACGGCTCCCGGCCGGAGCAGGTCGGCGACGTGGCGGTACTCGCCGTACGACCACATCGTGCGATTGACCTCCCGGAGGTCCTGATCGGTGGGCATGGTGTCTCCTCTCCTTCAGAGGTTGAGCAGGCTGCCGATGCCCGTGGTCTCGGCCCGTGCACGGATGCGGTCGGCGACGGCGATGTCGAGAATCGACATGCCGAAGGAGTTGCTGATGACGATGTCGGTGTCCCTGCGCCGGCCGGGGTGGCGCCCCGTCACGACGTCGCCCAGCGACGCGTCGACCCGGCGGGCATCCGGGTGCGGGGTCACCCCGGCGCGCGACTCGCCGTCCGGGCCCAGCAGCGTTCCCGCGCGGTGCATGCGACCGAGCAGCCGCCGGGGATCGTCGCGCACCAGGCCCCAGTCGTCCACCACGAGGAGGTCCGCGGCCAGCACAGCCGCTTCGGTGAGGTCGTCGAGCGAGACGTGGGCGACCAGCGCGCCGGGCTTCAGCCAGTCCGGCTCGATGTACCCTTCCGTGACGGTCGTCACCGAGACGACAAGATCGGCCCCCGACACGCACTCCATCGGACCGCCCGCGGCCTTCACGGTGACGCGGTCTCCGCCGGGGAGCCCGGCGACGAACTCCCGGAACGCCTGCGCCCGGACCGGCGTGGTGTCGTAGACGACGACCGCGTCGATGGTGGGCGCCGTGTCGAGGAGCAGCCACGCGTGCGCCTTCGCCAGCGTGCCGCAGCCCAGCAGCGCGAGGGTGCGGGGCGACTCGACGGCCAGGTGCCGCACGGCGAGGGCGGTGACGCCCGCGGTACGCATCGCGCTGATGTACGCGGCCTCCATCATCGCGACGGGCCGGGCCGTGTCCGGATCGAGGAGCAGGGTGACGCCCTGGGAACGGGGAATACCGCGGTCGGGGTTGGCCAGGCTCGCGTTGATCGTCTTGAGCCCGATCACCGGTCGCGCGCCCGCGGTGAGCGCTCCCGGCATGGCCAGGCAGCGAGCGGCGGCGCCGTCGGACGTGGTCCAGCCGAGATAGGCCTCCTCCGGGAGGATCGACCGGCCTTCGCCATGCAGGACAACGGCTTCGGCCACGGTCTCGACGATGTCCACACCGTGGACCGCCTCGATGACATCCGCCCGCGTCAGATAGCGGAACGCGTGCTCGGGATAGCGTTCGAAATCCACAGGACCAGACCTCCGGGACTGACGAGGGAACATCGGCTTAGCCGCTCGCTCGCGCGACGGACCGTTTTCCGGTTCGGTGGGTGCGAAGCACGAGGACGGGGACGAGCGCGGTGAGGACGAAGACCACGCCGAGCGCTATCCAGCCCGTCGTGCCGAGAGCGATGACGACTCCGGTCATGAGCAACGGGCCCGCCACCCGGTTGGCCGTGGTGCGCCCCAGGTTGAACAGCACCAGGTAGGCGCTGCGCGCGTTGTCCGGGGCGAACTCGTACGACAGCGTCCATGAGGCACCTACTTGCAGCACTTCGGCGAAGGTCAGCACGACGATGGTGCCGGCGAAGATCGCTATCGCACCGGCGGCCGGGAACCCCGGCGCCACGGCGAATCCGGCACACGAGACGGCGAGCAGTCCACCGGCGATACCGCAGGCCAGCCAGGAACGCCGGACGGTGCCGTACAAACCGTTCAACGGGTACTGCAGCGCGATGCAGCCGACGGTGTTCACCGCATAGAGAAAGCCCACGAAGCGGTCGGACACGTCCGTACGGGTCACCAGCCAGAGTGGGAACGCGACGTTGAGAATGGGCGTCCACAGGGACAGCACGGCGTGGTAGGCGGTGAGGCTCAGCAAGCGGCGATCCGTGAGCAGGGCACGGAAATCCGGCCGGGCTCCCGCTTTCCCGCCCTCGTCGCGCATACCGAGCAGGAGAAGGGCGACGGCCAGGTAGGCCACCGCACCGCCGACCAGCAACCAGTGAAAGGCGGAACGGCTGTCGGCACCGAGCACCACGCCCGCGATCAGGCCGCCGAAGCTGATGCCCACGTTGACGACCGTGCGCTGCAGTGCCATCACCCTGCCGCGCAGATCTTGCCGGGCACGGCTGCCGATGTACGCCTGGACGAGCGGTGGCAGCGACTGTTCGGTGACCGCGACCACTGTCGCGATCACCAGGAAGCCGCCCCAGCCGTCGACTCGGAGGTACGCGATGGTCGCGACGGCGCGGACCAGGTTGAGCGCGACCAGCAGCGGGCGGGGACCGAAGCGCTCCGACAGCCGGGCGATCGGAACCGCTGCCAGCATCGCCAGCCCGCCCGCGACGCTCATCCCGGCGCCCACCGACGCGGTGCCCAACCCGACGACCTTCACGAAGTAGATGGTCGACACAGCCAGGAAGAGGCCTGTCCCCGTCCACTCCACCATCGCCAGCAATTGAATCGCCGGCAGGTAAGATGTGATCCGGGTCCGCGTGGCAAACATTCGAACCCGCGCTCACCCCGAAACCCGGAAAGTCAGCCCGGCCGCGCGCCATCGCCTCACCGCGGCGCCGATGTCCGCGTGGATGCCCTGTCCCCTCGCCCAGTCGTCGGAGAAAATGGTGTCGGCGTATTTGGTGCCGCCGTCCGCGGCCAGGCAAACGGGAAAACCGGCGACCGAGCCCACGGTGACGTCGTCGAGCAGTGCGCGCAGGACACAACCGGTGGATCCGCCGACCGTGCGGCCGAGGTCTTCCCTGACCATGCGGCAGACCGCAATGGCCTCGGCATCATCGACGTGCACCGCGTGGTCGTATTCGTCGCCGCGCAGGAAAACCGAGCGCCTGCCCGCACCGATCCCGGAAATGAGACGTCTGCCGCCGGCACCGCCCAGAGCCACCGAACCGGTGACGTCGACGGCAACACATCTGACGTCCGGACGGTGGGCGCGCAGATGGGCCGCGATTCCCGCCAATGTTCCCCCGGTCGATACCGGTACGTAAACGGCACCCAGATCCGCGCCTGCCTGTTCGGTGATCTCGGGCCCCGTACTGATCCGATGCGCCTCGGGATTCGCCGGGTTCTCGTATTGGTTCGGCCAGCGGTAGTCCGGGTGCTCGTCAAGAATTCGGCGCACGGCTTCGAGTCTCCGCGACAGGTAGCCACCCTGCTCGTCGGGTTCCTCCACGACGACGAGCCGGGCTCCCTGCTCGAGCAGCGCTCGCCGGGTGGCCTGTGGGGTCTTCGGATCCACGACGGCCAGAAAACCGCAGCCGATACCCGCGAGGAGGTGAACCATGGCCAGGCCAAGGTTTCCCGAGGTGGATTCGACGACCACGGTACCCGGCACGAGAGGGCTTTCACGATGCAGGTCGCTCAACAAGCCCACCGCGGTACGGCTCTTGACGGACCTGGCAGTACCGCATTCTTCCAGCTTGAGGCCAAAACTCACCGCGCGGCCCCGTAGTGACATCTGGATTCGACGCAGTGGAGTACGACGCAGGACCCTTTCGAAAGCCTGCTCGACCCGCAGAAAGGAACTCCCCATCATTTTTTACCCCCAGCACAGCCTGAAGATCGCGCACGGGCCCCCATGACCGGCATTCGAACGTGCGCAAACCCTCTCGTCTTCGACTGTGCCCCAGCCCGGCCGCACTGGTCAACGCGATCGGCCAGAATGCACCGAATGGCGCAGCTAGACCCGGCCGATCCGGATGCGGTGTCCGGCGCGGCCGGGACCTGGCCGAAACGGTGGGCGGCACTGGCGACGGGAAGCGTCAATTCCTCTGCTTGCTAGTCTGAGTTCGATCAAGGGAGGGATCATGCCACTGCGCGCCATCGCCGCGGTCGTCGCCGTATTCGCACTGTCCATTGTGGTCACTCCGGCCGCGGACGCCGCCACGCCGGTGAACCAGCTGAAACCGCTTCCGCTGCGCGAGCTGTACGACCAGCCGGGCCAGAAGTACCTCTACAGCGCGAACTGGGGAGAAGTCGTCTCGGCGCAGAAGAGCTTCGATATGAAGATGCCCTCGCCGCGGCCGCTCGGATACGTCTTCGCGAACTCCGGGGAGTCGACCAAGCCGATCCACCGCCTCAAGCAGACGGCGACCGGCAACTGGATCATCAGTACCGACCAGGACGAGATCGACTACCTGACCTCGCACGGCTTCACGCTCGAAGGCCGCACCGGGTACGTCTACACGTCGCCGGTGAACGGCGCGAAGCAGCTCAACCGCTACACCAACGGCAAAGGCTGGCGGCTCGCGTACGACCAGCCCGCCGGTTACACGCTCGACGGCCCCGTCGGCTACGTACTGCCCGAGTACTATCAGGTCGGCGCGTACTACTTCGGCGCCTACGACGCGGCCAACCCGGACGACCTGTTCCTCCAGGCGGTGAAGAACGCGTTCGGCCGCTTCCCCGACCCGTGGGGCGGAGTGCGCGACTTCCACGGCGACCCGGACAGCCCGTGGGGCCCGGTCGCGCGGAACACCCAGGGCTGGCCGGGCGACTGGAGTCAGCTGAAGCCGGCCATCGGCTACTACGACGACAGCAGGACGGCCACACTCGAGGCCCAGATCGACCAGGCGGCGAACGCCGGGCTCGGCTTCTTCTCGTTCTACGACTACTGGAACAACCAGAAGGGCACCGCGACCGGCGACGTCGCTCTGAAGACCTTCCTGCGGGCCGCCAACACGAACCGCCTGCAGTTCATGCTGAGCATCGTCATTCCCTACGCGAAGGACGACCCACAGCACCTCATGCTGCCGGCCGCGCAGTTCGACGCCGCGGCCGAGAACTACTCGGGCTACCTGACCAAGGCCAACTACCTGATGACGCAGGAGGATCGCCCGATCGTGTTCATCGAAGACGGCGGCGGGATCGGGAACGGCAGCGCGGCCGACCAGAACGCGTTCATCGGCCTGCTGAAGCAGAAGATCGGGGCGAAGACCGGCAAGGACGCCTACATCGTCAACCACAGCGAGCACCCGACCGCGTTCCAGGTGAACGGCGACGCCTTCGGCTGCCTGAACATCGGCCAGTACATCCAAGCGGGCAGCTACAGCCAGTACGTGCAGAACGCGCCGGCGTACTTCGCGAACGTGGACACCAAGGGCAAACCGATGCTGCGGTGCGGTATGAGCGGCTTCGACGAGGCGCCACGCACCGGCTTCTGGGAGGCCAAGCAGGATGTCCGGTACTTCAAGGACGACGCGAGGGCCCAGTTCCCGGCAGCCATGACGATGACGCTGAACAGCATGAAGAGCCAGCCGGCGAGCCCGATCGACAACTACCTGACGATGTACGCGTGGAACGAATGGCACGAGGGCGGCATCATCGAGCCGAACGTGCGCGACGGGAAGTACTACCTCGACACGATCCAGCGGACATTCCGGCTGCCCGCTCGTTAAGGCCCGCCGAAGCCGAGCCTTGGCGAAATCGACGCCTCCGCCAGGGAGCTGTCCGCGGCAGGTGTCCCGTGCAGCATCCAGACCGGGACCGCTCCCCCGGGGCCGGTATTACCCTCCCCGGGAAACGGAGGTCCGGTCATGATCACGTTCGTTCTCGTGCACGGTTCCTGGCACGACGGCTCGGCCTGGGACGCTGTCGTCCCCGAGCTGGAACAACTCGGTCACGTCGCCCACAGCCCGACGATCGCCGGTCACGGCAAGGAAGTGGACAAGGCGGTCGGGCACGACGACTGCGTGTGGTCGATCCAGCGGTTCATCGTGGACCACGATCTCGCGGACGTGGTGCTGGTCGGCCACAGCTTCGGCGGAACGGTGATCGCGCGGGTCGCCGAAGAGATCCCGCAACGGCTGCGTCGCCTGGTCTTCTGGAACGCTTTCGTGCCGCTACCGGGTACCAGCGTCGACGACGATCTCCCGCCCCACTATCGCGAATTGTTCGCGCGCCTGGCGGGTGAGTCGGACGACAACACGGTGATGGTGCCGTTCCCGATCTGGCGGGAGGCGTTCATCCAGGACGCCGGCCTCGACCGGGCGACCGCCACCTACCAGCAGCTGTCACCGACGCCGTACCAGCCCTTCCTGGACCGGCTCGACCTGTCGAGGTTCTCCCGGCTGGAAATCGCCAAGAGCTACCTGAACTGCACCGACGACACCGCGCTTCCCCCCGGCGAGTGGGGCTGGCACCCGCGGATGTCCGGGCGGCTCGGCCTGCACCGCCTGGTGCAACTGCCCGGCAGCCACGAGGTCGTCTTCACCAACCCCCGGCTGCTCGCCGAGAAGATCGTGCTCGCCGGAAGGGACTGATGCCGCCCGGCGTCATTCGACGAAAATGTCGACCGACGGCCGCATTTCCGCGCAGACTCGCAGCACCTCGTGCACGACGTGATTCTCGAAGGCGCCGAAAACCTCGACATCGACGGGCCGTTCGTCGTCGATGACCGGGTAGGCACGCTGCGTCAGCGCGTAGTCGAACCGCGGCGCCCACTTGCGCGCGCCGAGCCGGGCCGTCACGGAACAGTTGTCCACCAGGTAGGCGATCCCGCGGGCGTGCATGTACGGGTTGAGCGAGTCGACGGCCTCGATGACCGACTCGTTCGCGATCTCCGAGTACGGATGACCGAACTCCCGCAACGTGTCGATCTGCGCCATCATCACGCCGACGAACACACCCGCGGTGAACGGATCGAGCGGGATCTCCTCCGGAACCCGGTCCGCGCGCACCTTCTGGCCGACCCGCCACATGTCCGCCTGGTCGATCCTGCCCATCGGAAACCGGGCCAGCCGCCTGCCCGCCAGCACCACGCTGCGCAGCTCGTCGCCGGAGCGCACCTCGTCGTAGATCTCGTGCATCAGCTCCAGCCCGACCGGATAACTGACGGAGTACGCCTCGGCGAAAACCCGCCGGCTCCCGGCGTCGAGCAGCCGGTGGACACCGAGCAGGCCGTCCCGGGAGATCACCCGCGAGATCGGGCCGGTGACCGACTCGGCCGAGTGCCGGAACGCGTCCTCGGCACTCCTGCCCTGATCGCGGAACCGCCGGTAGAGACTCTCCACGATGCCGTGCAGCGCACCGGCCAGGATGCCGCGCTCGCCCGACAGATCCGAAAGATACTCCGACCGCAGCGTCGTACGGAACGTGTACGGCGCGCCGAGCGCCACCGACCAGCCCAACGCACGCTCGACCGCCCGGCCGGAGACGTCCTGGTGCACGGCGAAGCTCGCGTTGATCCCGGCACCGTTGATTTCCTTGCCCTGCAAGTAAAGTGCGCGGACCGAGGCGCCCATCCCTTTAGGACAGACGGCGATCACGTCGACGTCGGCAGGGAACTCGTCGCCGACCAGGTCCAGGTGGCCGAGCAGGAAACCGTGCGACAACCCGAGCGTCGTGCCCGGCCGCAGCGCCGCGAAGACCTCCCGGTACGTCTCGGCCATCGCGCCGTCCGAGATCAGCAGGATCACCATGTCCGAACCACTGATCACGTCGTACATCTCGCCGAGAGTGCCCTCCTCCGGCGTGAAGCCCGCCCGCACCGCGGCGTCCCACGACCCCGAGTCCCGGCGCAACCCGACGGTCACCCGTACCGCGCCGCCCAGCGAGTCCCGCAGGTTCCGCGCCTGAGCCGAGCCCTGCGGACCCCAGCCGATCACACCGACCTGGCGCACGCCGTCGAAGGCCGCAGGCAACCGGTCGAACAGATGCCTGCCCCCGCGCACGATCGGCTCCCGCCGGTCGGCGACGGCGATGTACTCCTTGTCGAACACCTTCGTGTCGAAATCCAGATCCACGGTCACCGTCTCATTCTGGAATAGCACCGAGCACGACGACAACTCACTTGTCCAAGAAGCCAATCCACGCTGATCAACAATGCAAACCGCTCAGATGCCGTCGACGCCGAACGAGAATTCCCATCGAGGTGTGCCCTGCGAGTGACGTCATGGTGGCCAAAAGTCCCGAACATGCCCGATGCGCTTCCCCTCGGGATCCTCGTCCGCGATCATGGCCACGTGGTAGATCCGACTGACCTCGACCTGCCCGGCAACTGGGGCCGGTGGGGATCCGACGACGAGCTCGGCACACTCAACCTCATCACCGACGACGTGCGCGCGAAGGCCGCCGCGGAGGTGCGGACCGGTCGATGGGTGTCGCTGGCGCAGCCGATCACGCCCAACCCGATGGTCAGCAGCCCGTTCGCGCCGACCACAGTGGACGTCTCTCCCGTGCAGCAGATGATGTCCCACACCGGAATGGGCGTGGCGGCCGACCTGATGCTGATCACGAACCATCACGCGAAGTCGACGCACATCGACGCGCTGGCGCACTGGTCGACCGGCGACGAGGTCTACCCGGGTCGTCCGAGGAACGAGGTCGTGACAGCCGAAGGCGTCACCTTCGCCTCGACGACGGCCTTCGCCGCCGGAATCGTGACGCGCGGGGTTCTGCTCGATCTGGCGATCGAGGAACCGCTCCCGTCCGGGCACGCGGTGACCTCGCGTGACTTCGAGGACGCCGAGCAGCGGCAGGGCGTCGAGGTACGGTCGGGCGACGCGCTGGCCGTACGGTTCGGCTGGCCCGCCGACCCCCTCCTCCCGGGCAGGCCGACTCCGGGAATCAGCCTCGACGCGGTGCGCTGGATGCACCGCCGCGGGGTCGCGCTCTACACGGGCGACCGGGGCGACGCCTACCCGGCACTCGACCCTGCTGGACCGTCCCCGCTGCACGGCGTCGCGCTGGGCCGGATGGCGATGCCGCTGATCGACGGGTCGCAGCTCGACGACCTCGCGGCCCTGTGCGTGGAACTGAAACGCCACAGCTTCCTGCTCACCGTTGCCCCGCCACGCATCCACGGCCTGACCGGCATCACGGTCAACCCCATCGCCGTGTTCTGATTCGCGGCAACAGTGCCGGGCAGCTGCCATCGCCACGACGGTGCCCCGCTGCTCGACATCAGCTCTCCATCGATCGTCGATTACCGGGCCGTAGTCATGGACAGGTGCTGGGAGAATCCACGAACGAAGCGCCGGCCCGAGCGGCAGGCGAGAGCTGCGCGAACCTGTCGCGGGAGCCCGGTCGCGCGCCGGGACCCGGAGTACCTGAGCACAGCCCGGATTCCGCCCGCGCCCGATCCACACCGGTGACCGTCGCCGTGCTGGCCGCCCTCGTCGTGGCGATCGGCGCTCTGGAGAGCATGCCGCTGCCCGCTCTCCCGCTCATCCAGCGAGAGCTGGGGTTGAATCCGGCCCAGGCCGCCCTGCTGGCCACCACTTTGCTGCTCACCGGCTCGGTGACCATGCCGACCATCGCCAAGCTCGCCGACGCCCGCGGCGGGCAGCGAACGCTCCTCGCGCTCGCCTGGTGCATCGTGGTCGGCGGAGCGTTCTCCGCGTTCGCCGGCTCGCTGCCGGTGATGCTCTTCGGCCAGTTCATGCAGGGGCTCGGAGCCGCCATCGTCCCGGCGACGTTCGTCGTACTGCGTGAGTTGTTCCCGGAGCGGATGTCGGTGGCGGTCGGGGTGATCACCGGGTGCTTCACCATCGGCGGCGGTGTCGGGGTCCTGGCCGCGGGGCCGCTCGCGGACGCGCTGTCCCGGCGCTGGATGTTCCTGCTGCCGACGCTGATCGTGGCGGCGCTCGCTGTCGTCGCGCACCTCACGCTCCCGCGCCGGACCGTCCACAAGGGACGATCGGCGCGGCTGGACTGGCCGGGTGGCGTCCTGCTGGCGGCGACGCTCGCGACCATTATGCTGAACCTGTCCTGGCTTCCGCAGAACGGGTGGTTTTCCTTCACCACCGTCGCCCTGCTCGTCCTGACCGTCGTGTTCGGCACCGCGTGGGTACTGGTCGAACGGCGCGCCGCCGATCCCATGGTGGACCTGCGCATGCTGGGCAGGCGGGGCGTCTGGAGTTCCAGTGTGGTCGCCGGGATGCTCGGGGCGGGCTACACCGTCCCCTACTTCCTGTTCCCCCAGCTGCTGGCGATGCCGCCGGCGGTGGCCGGGTTCGGCTTCGGCGCGTCGTCCAGTGCCATCAGCCTGTACCTGTTCCCCGGAATCGCCGTGGCGATCGCGGTCGGCCCGCTGACCGGGCTGCTCGTGCGCAGGGCCGGTTCCCGCGTGGTTGTCGCGGGCGGGCTGCTCCTGACCGCGTCGGGCGGCCTGATGGCGACGCTGTGGCACAGCGCGCCCTGGCACGTCGTGCTCAGCCTGCTCCTGACGATCGGTCTCGGCATGGGCGCTGCCTCCACCGCCCTCTACACCGGGGTCATCGACTCGGTGGAGCGCGCGGACACCGGCGTGGCGACCGCCATCAGCGCCATCAGCCGCGGGATCGGGGCATCACTCGGGGTCCAGATCGCCGCCGCGATCATCTCCGCGGGGACCAGTCCCCGCACGCATCTTCCCACCGAGCAAGGTTTCCAGGCTGGTTTCCTGCTGTCCGCGGCGCTCGTCCTGCTCCCGCTCGCGATCGTCCGCTTCGTTCCGGGCAGCGCGCGACAGGTGGCCAAACCCTCGCCCACCACGAAGGTCACCGAACCGGCGGTCCCCTGAACCCGTTCGAGCCGCGACAGCGCCGCGAACACCCGGAAGCGGGTGCCCCTGTCGGACAGGGCGTCAGCGCCGGAACGCGTCCGCGGGCTCGATTCTCGTCGCGCGGATCGCCGGGTACACGCCGGCCAGGAGGCCGGTCACGGTGCCGATCAACGGCGCGGCGAGGGCGGGCGTGACCGGCAGGATCGCGGTCCACCGCTGGGCCAGCGCGACCACCACGGTGGTGATGACCCCGATGCTCGCGCCGACGACACCGCCCACTGTGCCGAGCACGCCGCTCTCGACGAGGAACTGGCAGGCGACATGGCGCCTGCCCGCGCCGAGTGCCCGTCGCAACCCGATCTCGCCGGTCCTCTCGAGAACCGAAACCAGCGTGGTGTTCGCGATTCCCACGGCGCCGATGGCCAGGCATACGCCGGCGAGGAGGACGAAGAGGCTGCCGAGATCGGTCGAAACGCCGTCTCGCAGGGCGCGCGGGTCGGGCGGGGCGATCACGTGGAAGGTGCCCGGATCGTCGGGGCGCAGCGCCAGGGCGATCCGGCCCGCCACGGTCGGCGCGGCGCCGAGGTCGGTGTCGACGATCATGCGCGGCGGCTGGTCCTGTCCGCTCGGCGCGCCCCAGATCCGTTCGGCCGTCCCGCGAGGCACGATGATCGAGGAGAGCAGCTCGGCCTTGCGCTCGACGTCGGCGAGGATGCCGATCACCGTCATCGGCGTCCCGCCGAGGAACACCACGGGGCGAGTGTCCACACGGGACACTCCGAGCCGGTGGGCCGCGGCTTCGCCGAGCACCACGACGAGCTCGCCCCGGTTGTCCAGTGCGGCGTCGAACAGCCGCCCGCTGCCCAGCGTCGGCCGGAGGGCGGGGAGCACACCCGGTGACGCGGCGAAGACGGGAACGGCTTGGCTTCGAGCTCCCGGGATGATCACACCGGTCACGTCGCCGGTGCGACCGGCCGCGAGTTGCCAGTAGACCCCGGCGCTGCGGACGCCGCGGATCCGGCCCGCGCGGCTGTCGGCGTCGGCAGGGAAGCTCAGCGAGTTCGCGCCGCTGCCCGCGGGTAGCGGCGCCTCCTCGACCTGCACCTCGGTGGAGGTGAGCGCGGTGAACCGGTGCGAGACCTGCCCGGCGGCGCTGGCGGTCAGCCCCAGTACCGCGACCACCGTCGCGACTCCGAGCACCGCGCCCAGCATCGTGAGCGCGGACCGGCCGGGCCGCTGCAGCACCCCGGCGAGTGCTTCGCCGAGCAGGTCGGCGGAAGAGATCTTCGACCGTTCGGCGGACCGGCTCATGACGGGGACTCCTCATCGCTCAGCACGCCGTCGCGCATGTGGGCGACCCGGCCCGCCACGGCCGCGACCTCCGGATCGTGGGTGATCGTCAGAACGGTGACACCGTCGGCGTGGAGCCCGCCGATCAGCGCCATGACCGACCGCGCGGTCGCCGAATCGAGGTTTCCGGTCGGTTCGTCGCACAGGAGAAGCGAAGGCTGGGCAACCAGCGACCGCGCGATCGCCACGCGCTGGCGTTCCCCGCCGGACAGCGTGGTGGGTTCGGCGGACAACCGGTGCCCGAGCCCCACCCGCGTCAGCGCGTCCGTGGCCGCGGCCAGTCGCGCCCGCCGGGACGTGCCGAGGTAGAGCAGGCCCAGCATGACGTTCTCCAGAGCGGTGCGGTAGGGCAACAGGTGGAACGCCTGGAAGACGAACCCGATCCGGTTGGCGCGCAACGCCGTCCGCGCGCCGTCCCCGAGCCCGGTGGTGTCCACGCCGTCCAGCAGGTAGCGGCCGGCGGTCGGCCGGTCGAGCAGCCCGACCACGTTCAGCAGCGACGACTTGCCCGATCCGGACGGGCCGGCGATCGCCACGTGCTCGCCCCGGCGCACGACCAGCCCGCAGTCCCGGACGGCGTGGACCGGCGGCGACGCCGGGTAGGTCAGGCCGACGCCGTCGAACTCCACCACGGCGGGCGCGGTCATCCGGTTTTCCGCGCGGGAACGTTGGCCTCGGAGATGACGACCTGATCGCCGGGCCGCAGTGCTTCGCCGGCGGGCGCCACCGCGAGAAGGCCGTCCGCGGACAGGCCGGGCGAAACCGGCACGGTGTCCTGCTTGCCGCCCGCGGCCTGCCGGATCACGGCGGCGCCACCCCCCGCCGTGGCGAACAGGGCCGACACCGGGACGACCAGGACCTCGCCGTCGGTCGACGCGGCGGCGACGCCCAGCCGGACGTTCGTCCCGGCAAGTCGCGGATCCAGCGGCGCGGTGGGCGTGATCACGACGGGATGCCCGGTGGCGCCCGTGCCCTGGTCGGTGGTGAGCTCGCCGATCGAGGTCACTGTGCCCTCGGCGGACAGCCCGAGGTTCTCCGAGGTGATCCGCACCTGTTGGCCGGTACGGACCAGGCCGCGCTGACCGGGGTTGAGCCTGCCGTAGATCAGGAGCGGCCCCGAGGAAAGTGTCATCAGCGCCCCTTTGACCTCGGCGCCCAGTTCGGCTTTGGCGGCGCCGACGCGAGCAGGGAAGGCGGGCAGGAAGACGACCTCGCCGAGCGGGAGCATCGGTCCGCTCCTGGACTCGACATCGGTGAGGTTCTTCCTGGCCTGATTCAGATCCTGCTCGGCCCTGCCCACGGTGAGGCGTTGCGCCTGAGGAGCGGGCCCCGCCTTCCCGGCGCTCTTCGCGTCTTCCAGCGCACGCTCGGCCGCCTGGATCCGGTCGCGGGCCGCGGCGAGTGTCTGTTGATCGTTCTCACCCGCGCTGGGTGCCGAGTATCCGGTCGACGCGTAGAACGCCGCGAGGGCCGCCTTCGTCCCGGCGCCCAACCTGCCGTCGTGTTCTCGCGGATCGTGCCCGACGGTCTTCAGCGCCTCCTGGAGCTGGGCGACGTCCGCGCCTTCGGCCCCGGGCCGGAGATCCCGGTAGGCCGGCTTGTCGCCCGGCAGCGCGAACAACGGCCTGCCGGAGACCTCCAGGAACACCTCGCCCGGCCGGATCGTTTCGCCCTGCTTCTTCCGGATCCCGGTGACCAGCGCCTTCGCCGAGCCGGACTGTGCCGAGACCGACGGCGTCACGTCGACCTGCCGCGCCGCGGCGACATCCCCGCGCAGGACGACCGTCGAGGTCAGCACGCGCCGCTCGACCGTGGCGGTCAGCGTGGTCGGGCCCGGGCCCGCCGCGTCGGCCGCGACCTGCTGCGGCGACCTGATCCACGACCCCGTGACGAACCCCGCCGCGATGAGCGCGGCCGCGCCGAACGTCCACCCGGCGAGCACGCGCCGTCTCGACCGCATCGAACGGCCCTGGCGGGGGCTGGTGTTCTCCTGGCGCATGGCTACCTGCCGAGGATCGCCGAGACGGAACGGAGCACGGTTTCCTTCCCCTGCTGGAACGAGGCCAGCTCCGCGGACTTCGCTTCTATCTCCTGCTTCTGGTAACCGATCTCGACGGCGTTCTCGAGGGCGGCGAGGTCGGTCTCCCTGCCACAACGGGCCTCGGCCGACGCGACGGCCTTCTCCTCCGGGGAGGCCGTTTCCGTCGCCTTCCACCGCGGATCCCCTTCGGCGTCCTGGGGTGTCCGGTAGGTGAAGCCCGCCTGTTTCATGCATGTGCCCCACTGGTCGACCCTGGCCATCACCCGGCGGTCGTGTTCGATCTTCGGCTGCAGGTTGATGGCCAGGGTGCTGGGGTAGTTCGCGTCCCACCCGGGATCGGTTCCCTCGTGGAGTTTCCGATCCGCTTCGCTGATACAGCCCTTCAGGGGAACCGGCTGGCCGTTGAGCGAGCTGGTTCCTTCGCCGGTGAGCGCGGTACGCACCTCAGGGCTCACCTTCGGGCGTGACCGTTCCGCGGCTTTCGCTCGTTGCTCCCGCTCGAGTTTCTGTTGCCGCTCTTCCGGTGTCGGCTGGTAGCCGAATTCCCTCGCCCGCGTTTCGTCGAGGAACACATAGACGTCCGGCCGATGCCGGTTGGTATCGGGACGGTCCGGGTCCGGCGTCCGATCCGCCGCCGGCGGCTGCCATTCCAGCCCGAACCGCCGGACGCACTGAGCTTGCAGCACGTTCTTCGCCTCGGAGATCAAGTCGAACTGGCCTGGCGTGAGGATGTAGGCCATCAACGGCTGGTCGAGCAGCGTGCCCGTGGCGACCGGCACCGTGACGATCGCGGGCTCGGCGGCTTCGTGACCGGGCGCCCCGCAGCCCGTCGCGCCGACGAGCGCGAGGCTTCCGCCGATGAGCCAGACGTGCGGTCGTTTCCCTCGTTCTTTCACGGCCTCCCCCGATTCGTGTGTTTTCGGCCGGGCGGAGCGGGTTTAACCCGGCGCGTGAACAACCGCCGATCCCCCCGAAATACCAAGGGAACACGTAAAGCAAATACTAAAGCGTGTGGTTGAGAGGTAACAAGC
>NZ_JBHYJW010000021.1:68454-134585 GCF_042741125.1 Amycolatopsis sp. NPDC058986
CGCGCCGCCGAGCGCGTGGATTCCGCCTATGACCCTGACGTGCGGTGTTTCCCCTCGTTCTTACAGGGCCCCCCCCTATGGGGGTTTTTGCGGCCGGGCGGCGGGGTTGTCACGCGCGGCGTGACAACCGCCGTTTCCCCCGGATTTCCCAGTGGATCAGTTCACGAAATGCGATCGCGTGTTGTTGCAGAGGTACCAGGGCAGTACGCCCCAGTCGGTGTCGGGATTCGACAAACACGTCCGCACACCGAAACCGTAGGTCGTGGAGTAGCTTCCCGGCCTGCGGCACCCGCTGGCGGAGGGCCGATAGTAGAAGGTCACGGAATGGTCCAGTTTGTTGACCATCAGGGAACCGTCGTTGTTGCCGATCGGGGTTCCGCTTCCGGCACCACCACCGAGGTACGGGTCGAGCTTGAGGTCGCAGGCCTCGTTGTTCCCGTCCGCGAAGTAGCTGATGGCGCCGTACTGGCCCTTGTCCGGCCGGTTCCAGTTCTTGCTCCAGCCGTAACACGTGGTTTCGGCGCTCGGGCACCCGGCGCCGTCCGTGGCACTCGCCGTTCCGGCGGCCACCACGCTACCCCCGGCCGCGGTGAGCAGCAGGAGAAGCCCGGTAAACAGTTTTCGCACTTGTTCATCCCCTTTCTCGTGATCGGGTGATCACCAGCAGGGGAACTGTGGCACCGGCGCCGTGCACAAAACTTGCGTTTCGGTTGCCGCGCACGTCGCGAGCCTCACGGGCCCGCGTGCACCGGATCACCGAGGCTCAATGACCGCTGGATTTCCCTGGCCTCGGCGAGACACTGTCTCGACAGATGCAGGTCGAGCGCCTTGTGCCAGGCCGCGTGTGCCTCCGGGCGCTGTCCGAGCGCGGCGTAGACGTCCCCGAGGCTGGCCAGTGTGGTGGCTTCGCCGTAGCGGTCCCCAAGATCGCGCCGCACGGTCAGCGCACGGTGGTAGTAGTCGAGTGCTTCGGTGAACCGGCCGCCGCGGTAGGCGATGTAGCCCAGGCTGTCGAGGGCGTGTGCCTGGCCGTCGGCGTAACCGTGCTGCTCGTTCAGGGCGAGGGCTCGCGCGCAGTGTGCGCGGGCGTCGTCGTACCGGCCGAGCCGTCCTTCGTACCAGCCGAGGGTGTTGAGCGCCTCGGCCTGCCAGATCGGGTTCCCGAGCACCGCGAAGAGTCTCTCCGCGCGGCGAGCGCACTCCACCGCCCGGTCGTCCTCCCCCTGCCAACCCCAGACGAGGGACAGCGTGTGCTGTCCATAGGCCCGGTCGACCGGGTCGGCGGTCCGTTCCGCGAGGGCACAGGCCCGCCGGAGATGGGACAGACCTCGTGCGCTTTCCCCCGCCCGGGCATACGCGTGCCCCAGCCACCGATGGGCCCTTGCCCGGAGAGCGAGGTCGCCGAGTTCCTCGGTGGCGGCGAGGCCGTGGCGCCAGACGGCGACGTTGTCGTAGTGGTTGCCACACCAGCGCTGGAACGGGGTCAGCGTCCACGCGAGCTGCCAGACGGTCGTGTGCCAGCGCCGGCGCACCGCGAGTTCCTGCGTCGCAAGCAGGCAGTCGGACTCCGCTTCGAACCATGCCACCGCCCCGGCCGGGTCGAGGGCGGGTCTGGGCAGGCATCCGTCGGCAGGGGCGCCGAAGGTCACGCCGGGGCGATGGGGGTTGAGGAGCCGCTGGCCCGCGGCGGCCGTGTGCAGGTAGAAATCCGCGACCCGCCGTTCCGCGGCGGTGCGCAGCGTTTCGGGTATTTCCCGGCTCGCCCGTTCCGCGGCGACGGCGTTGATCAGATCGTGCATCCGGTAGCGGTCCGGGACCGGCTGCAGAGCGAGGTTGGCCTCCTGCAGCTCGCGCAGGCACGCCCGTGCCTCGGCCAAGGGCAGTGCGGCGAGCGAAGCCGCGGCGTGTGTGCTGACGCTCGGCCCTGGTGCGAGGCCCAGCAAGGCGAAAAGTGTTGCGGCGCAAGGAGTCAGCGTGACGCAGGATGAGGAGACGACCGAACGCAGGCTCGCCGTGAGGACGTCGGTGCGTGACTCGGGGCGGAATGTCGCGGCGTCCCGCAGTTCGGACACCAGGACGTCGAGAGGCAACTGCGCCTGAGCGGTCGCCCTGGCCGCGACGATGCCGAGAGTCAGGGGGACGCCGTGGCAGTGACCGAGCAGTTCGGACACCGCGCGCGGCTCGGAGGTCAGCCGGTTCGCCCCGAGACGGCGGGCGAGCAGTTCCCGCCCTTCCTGTTCCGAGAACACGTCGAGGCTCAGCACCCGCGCGCCGTCCGAACTCACCAGGTCCGTGAGGCGGTGCCTGCTGGTGATCAGGACGGTGCAGGACCCCGACCCCGGCAGCAGCGGGCGCACCTGGGAAACGTCGCGAGCGTCGTCGAGGAAGACGAGCATTCGCTTGCCCGCCAACAGACTCCGGTACAACGCCGATCGGGTGTCGACATCGTCGGGGATCGCCTCGGGGGCGACGCCGAGAGCGGTGAGAATGCCGCGCAGTGCCGTGGCAGGCCGCAGCGGCTGCTGCACCGCGTCGAAACCGCGCAGGCAAGCCTGCACCTGACCGTCGGGGAAACGATCGATGCGTTCGTGCGCCCAGCGCAGTGCGAGCCAGGTCTTCCCGATCCCGCCGGGGCCGGTGATCACCGAAATCACCATCGGCTCACCCGAATCGCCGGTGTCGGCCGACATGTCCGTGAGGTGAGCGAGCTCCTCCGCCCTGCCCACGAAGCCGCGTGGCTGCGCGGCGAGCTGGTGGGGTACCGGGAATCGGTCGTGCACGGGGAGCCGTTCGCCGGGCTGGTCCAGCTTGCCGTCGAGGATCTGCTGGTGGAGCCTGCCGAGCACGGGACTGGTGTCGGCGCCGAGTTCCTCGCGCAACTGGGTACGCACCCGCTCATACACGTCGAGGGCGTCCGCCTGGCGGCCACAGCGGTACAGCGCTGTCATGAGCTGGCCGGCGACGCGCTCGTCGGTCGGGTGTTCCTCCCAGCGCACCGACAGCTCGGCGACAAGCTCGGCGTGATGTCCTCCGCGCAGCCGGAGTTCGGTGTACGCCGTCTCGGCCGCGTGCCGCTCGTGGTCGAGACGCCTGCGCTCACTGTCGGCCCAGCCGGTGTTCAGATCCGCGAGCGCCGCGCCACGCCAGAGCCGCAGCGCTGTACCGAGCAGCTTCAGGCCGTCGCCTCCGCCCGAGCCGAGTGCGCGGTCACACAGGTCCCGGAAGCGATGGATGTCGGCGACGGACTCGTCGGCCATCAGCGAGTACCCGGCCGACCGTCGCACGATTTTCACCTCGGGCGCGGGGGAAAGCGCCTTCCGCAGCCGCGAAACGTAGCTGTGCAGCGCGGCGCGTGCGCGTGGTGGTGTCCGGTCTCCCCAAACCCGGTCGGCCAGCTGCTCGACCGGTACGACCCGGTTGAGGTCCACGACCAGTGCGGCCAGCACGCCCCGTTGCCGCGCGGGCCCGACGTCCACCTCGGCCCCGTTCACGAGAACATGAAAATCTCCGAGCACACCGATTTCGATCATTCCTTGTCGCCCCCCTTGCCCTCCCGAGACCTTGATACCAGGCGTCAGCAGGGGAATGCAGAAGCACGCAAGAACCACACACGTTCGGGGCAGCGGCTTCGGCCGTTCGGCGGCGACGGGAATCGTGAGCGAAATGTATCCGGCGGCCACCGTCGCGGGCGTATAACGTAGCTTGGCGATGACTTCCTGTGGACATCGATGTTTAGCCGCCGGATAGATCTTCGATCGAGACCTTTTTCCTATTCGAACCGACCGGCCCCGGTGACGTCGGAAACGCGGCACTCGACGAACGAATTGATTCAGGTTCCGGAATCGCGCTGCTGTTCCCGACGGAGTCGGGCGTAGCCAATTTCCAGCGTGCCGTGGATGTGGGATCGCGCAGCCGGCCGGGTCCTCGAACGACAGGCCCCGCACCGAAGGAGAAGCATCCTCCCGGCAGTCCGGGCAGGATTCGCGACACGACACCCGGAGAACCCGGAACCGACCCCCGGGTCGCCCGGCGAGCGGCATGAGGACGACGCCTCGCGCCGCTCGCCCCCACGGGTCCGAGCAGGAACGGAAGCGCCGATGACCGCACTGCCCGAGAACGCGCCCGCCGACGCTGTGTACCGCTCCCTGCGCACGACGATAAGCACGTTGGTCACGTCGTCGGCCGAGGACATCGGTGACCGCGTGGTCCCGGCCTGCCCGGAATGGACCGTCCGCGACCTCCTCGCCCACCTGGTGGAGATCGCCGCGCTCGTCACCCGCCGGCTGGGAGAGGAACCGGACGCCGACGCGGAAGCGGCCGCCAAGGACGGTCCGGTCCGCGTCGTGCTCGACGCGTGGTCGGTCCTCGGTGAGCACGTGGCCTCCCTCATCGCCGGAGGCGGCGGCCAGCTGATGATCATGGACGCGCTGAGTCACGAACTCGACCTGCACCGGGTCCTCGGCACCACACCCGAACGCGGGCATCCGGCGTTCCTGAGCTCGCTCGACGTCGTCGTCCGCGGGATGGGCGAGCATCTCGCCAACCACGACGCTCCCGCGTTCGAGGTGCGAGCCGCGGGGCAGCGATGGTCGCTGGGCGACGGCGCGCCCGCGGCGGTGGTGACCGGCGCCGACTACGACATCCTGCGCTCGTTCACCGGCCGCCGCAGCGCCGGCCAGATCCGGGCCCTGGAGTGGAGTTCCGACCCCGCCCCCTGGATCCCCGCCTTCACCTGGGCCGCCTTCGAGCCACCGGCCACCCCCAGCGAGCCGATGACCGGTGACGACGGCCTGCGATGGTACTGGCGTTAGGCCGCCCGGCCCGCGCTCGCGTGCTCACGTCCACACCGTCCGCACGGCGAGGACGACGATCACCGCACCCGAGACGAGCGCGGTGGCCAGCCTGCCCCGCGGCCCGGCCAGTGCCCGGCCCAGCACGGCGCCGCACCCGGCGAGCAGCAGCTGCCAGCTCGCCGACGCGGCGAACGCGGCGGCCACGAACACCGCCCGCTCCGCCCAGGCATTCGCGACACCGGCCTGACCGCCCAGCACCACCGCGACGAAGTAGACGACGGTGGCGGGATTGAGCAGCGTCATCGCCACGAACGCCGCATACGCGCGGAACGAGCCCAGTACGGGCCCAAGCGGCTGAGGCGTCTCGGCGGGCTGTCTCCGGTGTCGCCGGATCGCGGTGACGGCGGTCCACGCGGCCACCGCGATCAACACCGCCGCGGCGCTCCACCGCAGCACATCCGCGACCGGCACGATCACCCGGGCCAGCGCGCCACCGCCGAGCACGGCCACCAGCGCGTACCCGCCGTCCACGGTCGCGACGCCCAGTGCCGCGGCCATACCGACCCGCAGCGACGTCCGGGCGGTCAACGCCACGAGATACGCTCCGACCGCACCGACCGGGATCGCGATGCCGTACCCGGCCAGCAGCCCCGCGACGACCGCGGCCGTCACGGCTGCGACGTGCCGAGCCTCCCTGGCCACGCCGTCTGCTGCTCGCCCGCCACCGGAAGGGCGGCGCGGACGGGCAGCGGAGTCACCGGGACGATCGCAGTCATGGCGTGATCCTCGCCGCCGGTTCCGGCAGGCGGCAAATCAATTACTCCGCGGCCGACCCGGGAGGTCAGGGCAAACCTCGGCTCAGTCCCCTGTCCTCGCCCAGTCGGCCCGGATGTGCCGCAGATGGGCGTGGACCAGTTCCTCCAGGCGCGCGGTGTCGCGCTCGGCGATCGCGACGAGGATTTCGCGGTGCTCCCGCGCGGAATCGGCCAGTGCCCCGCGCTCGGCGAGGTTTTCCAGGCCGTAGAGGCGGGTCTGGTCGCGCAGGGTGGCGACGGCGTCGACCAGGCGCCTGTTGCCGCCGCAGCCGAGCAGGTCGAGGTGGAAGTGCCGGTCGGCGTCGAGAAAACGGACGACGTCACCCGCCGCCGCGGCGTCCTCGATGTCCGCGGCGAGCGCGCGCAGGCGGTCGAGGTCGGCATCGGTGATCCGGGCCGCGGCCTTGAGCGTGCCGGGCAACTCCAGCAGCACTCGCATTTCGTAGACCTCGTCGAGGTCCTGCTCGCTCATCGGGACCGCGCGGAACCCGCGGTTGCGCACCGGTTCGAGCAGGCCCTGGTTGACCAGGGTGAGCATCGCTTCCCGCACGGGACTGCTGGACACCTGCAGCCGCGCGGCCAGTGCCGAGGCGGAGTAGATCTCGCCGGGCCGGATCTCGCCGGACACCAGCGCGTGCCGGACGAGTTCCAGTACCTGATCCCGCAGGCTGGTGTGCCGCAGCAGGCCGGCAGTGGGCTCAGCCACCCGGTCCCCCTTCATTCGTTCTTGACTTCCCGCCTTTCGCGATGCATCTTACACATCACCGGTATGCGGTTACCGGTGACCGATTACCCGGGAGTAACAATGGAGACCGAGGTACGCGGCTACTGCACGCTCTGCCGCTCACGATGCGGCGCGATCTACACCGTCGAGAACGGCGTCATGACCGGCGTCCGGCCGGATCCCGGCCATCCGACCGGGGCGGCGATGTGCCCGAAGGGCCGGGCGGCGCCGGAAATCGTGCACAGCCCTCGCCGGTTGACCAGCCCGCTGCGGCGCACCACGCCGAAGTCCGATCCGGACCCGAAATGGGAGGTCATCGGCTGGGACGAGGCCATGGACGAGATCGCCGCGCGGCTCAGCCGTATCGCCGCCGAGAGCGGACCGGAAGCCGTCGCCTTCGCGGTGACTTCGCCGAGCGGGACGCCGCTGTCGGACTCGATCGCCTGGATCGAGCGGTTCGTCCGCCACTTCGGCAGCCCCAACATCTGCTATTCGACCGAGAACTGCAACTGGCACAAGGACTTCGCCCACGCGTTCACGTTCGGCTGCGGGATGCCGGTACCGGACTTCGCGGGTACGGACCTGGCCGTGCTGTGGGGGCACAACCCGGCGAAGTCGTGGCTCGCGCAGTCCGCGGCACTCGCCGAGGCCAGGGCGAACGGCGCGGCGCTGGCGGTCGTCGATCCCCGGCGTTCGGCCGCGGCACGCGAGGCCGAACACTGGCTGCGCGTGCTGCCCGGCACCGATGCCGCGCTGGCGCTGGGAACCGCCGATCTGATACTCCACAGTGGACGGTATGACGCGGAGTTCGCGCGGGCCTGGTCGAACGGTCCGCTGCTGGTCCGCGCCGACACCGGCCGGTTCCTGCGCGCGGACGAACTCGAACCGGGACTGCGCGGCTTCGTGGTGTGGGACGAGCGAACAGGCGCTCCGCAGCCCTACGACACGGACTACCCGGCGGCGGATCCGGCCAGGTTCGCGCTGCGCGGGAAACGTCGCGTCCGCACGGTGTCCGGAGCCGTCGAGTGCGTTCCCGCGTTCGAGCGGTACGCCGACGCCTGTGCCGCGTGGCCGCTGGAACGAACCAGTGCCGTCACCGGAGTCGGCCCGGCGGCGCTGGTGGCCTTCGCCGAGGCGCTGACGTCGGCGAAGGCGGTTTCCTACCACGGCTGGACCGGCATCGGCCAGCACGCCAACGCCACTCAGACCGAACGGGCCATCGCCACCCTGTACGCGCTGACCGGAAGTTTCGACGCGCCCGGCGGCAACGTCGTCCTCCCCCGGCTGCCGGTCAACGCCGCCAGCGCGCCCGATCAGCTCGCGCCCGCCCAGCGCGCGAAGGCACTCGGGCTCGACGAGCATCCACTGGGACCACCCGCCAACGGCTGGGTCAGCGCCCGGGCGCTGTGCCGGTCCATCCTGTCCGGCGAGCCGTACCGGACCAGGGCCATGGTCGGCTTCGGCGGCAACATGCTGCTGTCCCAGCCGGATCCGCGGCGGACCGCGGCCGCGCTGCGCGAACTCGAGTTCTTCGTGCACCTCGACCTGTTCGCCAATCCCACCGCGGACTTCGCCGACATCGTCCTGCCCGTCACCAGTCCCTGGGAGCACGACGCGGTCAAGGCGGGCTTCGAGATCACCGGACGCGCGCAGGAACACGTCCAGTTCCGGCCACGCATGGTCGCCCCGGCCGGACTGTCCCGTTCGGACACCGAGATCGTGTTCGACCTCGCCCGCCGCCTCGGCATGGCCGGCGACTTCTTCGGCGGAGACCTCACGGCAGCCCGTGACCACGTGCTCGCCCCGCTCGGACTGACCACGGCGGACCTGCGCGCGAAACCCGGCGGGATCCGTATCCCCCTCGAAACCAGACATCGCAAGTACGCCGAGATCGCGGAGGACGGGACGGTGAGCGGGTTCGCCACGCCGACCCGCCGCGTCGAACTGTATTCGCAGCGGCTGGCCGAGCACGGCTACCCACCGGTCCCGGAACACACCCCCCGACCCGAGGGCCCGCGTTTCCCGCTCCTGCTGACGTGTGCGAAGAACGGCTACTTCTGCCACAGCCAGCACCACGGGATCACCTCGCTCAGGAAGCGCTTTCCGGAACCGGCCGTGGAGATCGCCGAGGACCTCGCGACCGATCGCGGTATCGAAGACGGGCAATGGGTGACGATCTCCACGCACGCCGGCTCGGCGCGGATGCGCGCGAGGATCGACCCCGCGCTGGACTCGCGAGTCGTCGTCGCCGAGTACGGCTGGTGGCAGGCCGCCCCCGATCTCGGGCTCCCCGGCTCCGACCCGCGGCGGACCGATGGCGCCAACTACAACCTGCTCGTCGACGACACCGACCACGATCCGCTCAGCGGTGCCGTCCCGTTGCGTTCCACCGCGTGCGACGTGCGGCCCGTGCCGGACGCGCGCTGGAGCGGACGCCGTGAGTTCGTCCTCACCGAGAGCACCGCGGAAACCGCCGACGTCCGCGCGCTGCGCCTGTCCCCTGCCGGCGACGGGCCGCTACCGGAATTCCGGCCGGGACAGCACATCACGCTCACCGACGACCGCGGGATCACCCGCAGCTACTCGCTGACCGGGCCCGCCGAGCCCGGCGACGACGCCGAGTACCGCGTCGCGGTACGCCGCGTCGACGACGGCCAGTTCTCCACTTTTGTCCACAATGGACTACGCGTGGGCGACCGGGTCACGGTCACCGCCCCGGACGGCCCCTTCGTGATCCCCGCCGACATCGAGTTCCCGGTGGTGCTGCTGGCCGCCGGGATCGGGATCACCCCCTTCCTCGGCTACCTGGAGAAACTGGCCGCCCGCGGCGGTTCCGTGCCGAAAGTCGTTCTGCACCATGGCAACCGCGACGCGACAACGCACGCGTTCGCCGACCGGATCCGGGAACTGGCGAAGCGGATCGACCGGCTGACCGTCGTCGACCACTACAGCAGGCCGTCCGCCGCCGACCGGGAACACGTCGTACCCGGCCGGATCCGCGCCGAGCACGTCGACGACGAGCTGATCCGCGACCGGGCCCGGTTCTACCTGTGCGGCCCCGAGACCATGCTCGCCGACCTCACCGCGGGGCTCGTCGCGCGCGGCGTCCCCCGCTTCGACATCTTCGCCGAGAAGTTCCATGCCGCGCCCCAGCCCGTCGACCTTCCCGCCGACGCCGAAGCCGATGTCCACTTCGGACGATCGGGGCGGACGCTGCGCTGGCGCCGCGCCGACGGCACGCTGCTGGACCTGGCCGGACGCGCCGGGATCACCCTGCCCAGCGGCTGCCGGGTAGGCCAGTGCGAAAGCTGCGCCGTGCCGCTGCTGGCCGGACAGGTCGCGCACCTGGTCGCCCCGGCCGAGGACCTGCCCGACAACACCTGCCTGACCTGCCAGGCCGTACCACTCACCGACCTGACCCTCGACGCCTGAGGAGAACCATGCTCACCATCACCGCCGACGACGCGGCGCACGCACTCACCTTCGAGGCGCTGGTCCCCGCGCTGCGCGAGGGTTTCCGCCGGGGCGCGCACACACCCGACCGGCACACCCACAGCCTCGACGAAAACTCCGGGGCCTCCCTGCTGCTCATGCCGTCCTGGAGCGACGACGCATACCTCGGGGTCAAGCTCGTCACCATCTTCCCCGGCAACAACGCGCTCGGCCGGCCTGCCCTCTCCTCGGCCTACATCCTCAGCAGTGCCACCACCGGCGAACACCTCGCCGTGATCGACGGCGACGAGCTGACCCGCCGCCGCACCACGGCCACCTCGGCGCTGGCCGCCTCCTACCTCGCCCGCCCCGACAGCCGCGTCCTGCTCGTCGTCGGCGCCGGGCACATCGGCGGTATGCTCCCCGCCGCCTACCGCAGCCAGTTCGACCTGCGCACCGTCCTGGTGCACGACGCCGCCCCCGCCGCCGCGCACCGGCTGGCGGACGCCCTGCGCGCCGACGGCCTCGACGCCGAGGTCGTCACGGACCTCGCCGCCGCGACCGGACGCGCCGACATCGTCAGCTGCGCCACTCTGGCGACCACGCCGATCATTCGCGGCGAATGGCTGCGCCCCGGCACCCACCTCGACCTCATCGGCAGCTTCCGGCCGCATATGCGCGAAGCCGACGACGACTGCCTCCGACTGTCCACTGTGTACATCGACACCCCGACCGCGCTGGCCGAATCCGGCGACCTCGTCCAGCCCGTCTCCGCCGGGGCGTTCGACCCCGCGACGATCGCGGGCACGCTGAGCCAGCTCTGCCGCGAAGAGGTCGCCGGACGCCGCGATCCGGACCAGATCACCGTCTTCAAGGCCGTCGGCAGCGGCCTGGCCGACCTCGCCGCCGCCGAACACGTCCTGCGTACCCGCCCCGCCGCGTAACGCACCGAGCAGCAAAGGAGCTGCCATGTCCCAGCCCGCCACCTCCGCGCCGAAGGCCGGTTTCCTTGCCAGAACGGCGATCCGCGCCGCGAACTGGTCCGAACGCTGGTTCCCGAACACACTGGTGTTCGCCCTGCTCGTCGTGGCGCTGGTCGCCGTGGCCGCGGTCGCGATCGGCGCGTCCCCGATGAGCGTCGCCTCGGCCTTCGGCGGCGGGTTCTGGGACCTCATCCCGTTCACCATGCAGATGGCCATGGTGGCCATCGGTGGCTACGTCGTCGCGACCGCCGGGCCGATCCGGCGGGTGATCGACCGGCTCGCCCGGCTGCCCCGCACCGGACGCGGCGCGATCGCGATGGTCGCCGCGCTCAGCCTCGTCTCCGCGCTGTTCAACTGGGGTTTCAGCCTCATCTTCAGCGCGCTGCTGGTCCGTCGCCTCGCCGAACGCCCGGGACTGCGGATGGACTACCGGGCCGCCGGGGCCGCCGCCTACCTCGGCCTCGGCGGCAGCTGGGCACTCGGGCTCAGCTCCTCGGCCGCGCAGTTGCAGGCCAACCGCGCCAGCATCCCCTCGTCGCTGCTGCCGGTCACCGGGGTGCTCCCGTTCCGCGAGACCATCTTCACCTGGCAGTCGCTGCTGCTGGCCGCCGTCGTCGTGGCCGTCTGCGTCGCGGTGGCGTTCTTCTCCGCCCCACGCGGTGCTCTCATCCGCACCGCGGACGATCTCGGCGTAGACCCGCGTGATCCGGTCGAGCAGGACCCGCCCCGCACCCGGCCCGGGGAATGGCTGGAGTACAGCCCGCTGCTCACCATCGTCGTGGTCGCGCTCGTCGGGGGCTGGGCGGTGCGGGAATTCGGCGCCAAGGACCCGATCGTCGCGATTTCCGGGCTCAACACCTACAACCTGCTGTTCCTCACCCTCGGCCTGCTGCTGCACTGGCGCCCGCGGCGGTTCCTCGCCGCGGTCGCCAAAGCCGTCCCCGCCACCGGCGGCGTGCTCATCCAGTTCCCCTTCTACGCCGGTATCGCGGCGATCCTGACCAAAGCCACCGACAGCACCGGGCACAGCGTCTCCCACCATCTCGGGGCCGTGTTCACCGGAGCCACCTCCGCCGGGCTGTTCCCGCTGCTCATCGGCGGCTACTCCATCGTGCTGGGCTTCCTGATCCCCTCCGGCGGCGGGAAATGGGTCATCGAAGCGCCGTATGTCATGCAGGCCGCCAACGACGCCCACGTCAGCCTCGGCTGGACCGTGCAGATCTACAACGCCGCCGAAGCGCTGCCGAACCTGATCAATCCCTTCTGGATGCTTCCGCTCCTGGGCGTGCTCTCGCTCAAAGCCCGCGACATCGTCGGATTCACCTTCACCTACCTGGTCATCCTGCTGCCGCTCGTGCTCGGCCTGCTCACCCTGCTCGCCCCCACCCTCGCCTACCACCCGCCCGTCCACTGAGGACCAGCCGAATCCAGCTCACCGAAGTCGACCGCGGTCCTCACCCTCACCCGATCAGGTCACGTTCCGATCCGGCTCGGAGCCCTCCGCCGGTTCCCCGACCTGCGCGGTGAAACGACGCGCGCGTTACCCGGACGGGCACACCCAAACATCCACTTTCCGGTGTCACCCTCCGGCACACCGGACGGTTGCCGCGCGCACCAGCGCGTCCGAGGGTGGGTGGTGCCGAACGATGTTTACGCCACCACTGGAGAAAGGACGCGAGATGGCCGGCACCTTGTCACCCCAGCAACTGTTGGACAGTACCGTGGTCGATCCCGAAGGCAACAAGATCGGCAAGGTCGGGAACGTCTACCTCGCCGACACGACACGGCAACCCGAGTGGATCACGGTGCGGACCGGCCTGTTCGGCACCAAGGAAAGCTTCGTGCCGCTCTCGGGCGCCAACGTGGACCGCGACGGCGTCCACGTGAACGTCGCGAAGGACCAGGTGTCCGAGGCCCCGCGCATCGAAGCCGACGGCAGGCTTTCGACCGCCGAAAGCGCCGAACTCTACCGGCACTACGGCTTGCCGACACCCCGGATGGCCCCCGACGCGGACACCGGCCGCACCTCCGGCCCGGCTCCGGGTACCGGGCGCCCACGCGGCACGCGGGGCCGCGCCGGCCGAGGCGACAGCGACCGCGACAGCGAGATGATCCGCTCGGAAGAGCAGCTCAAGGTCGGCACCGAGCAGGTCGAGACCGGGCACGTCCGCCTGCGCAAGTATGTCGTCACCGAAGAACAGCAGGTCACGGTCCCGGTGAGCCACGAAGAGGTCCGCATCGAACGCGAACCGATCACCGACGCCTCCGCCCGTCCCGGCGCCCAGCTCGGCGAGCAGGAGGAAGACATCGCGCTGCACGCCGAGAAACCGGTGGTGCGCAAGGAAACTCGCCCCGTCGAACGGCTCCGCGCGAACACCGAGACGGTCACCGAGGACCAGACCGTCACCGGCGAGGTGCGCAAGGAACAGTTCGACATCCAGGACGACAGCACGAAGAAGCACCGCAAATCCTGACACCGCCGCGCGGACGTCGTCACCGTCCGTCCTTTGTGGATTGTCATGCCGTGAAGGGGTCCTTACCGGCACTCAACGCCGGTAAGGCCCCCCTTACGGCGTGCGAAAAGTACGGGCGCGCACGAGCGCGTCGGCGACGAAGTCCGCGATCTCGTCGAGGGCGGCGCGGCTTTCCGGCAGGGCGTCGCCGAGGACCGGGAACGCGTGGACCTGCCCCTGCCACACCTGGAGCTTGTGCCGGACACCGGCCTCGGCGAGCCGCTGGGCCATCAGTTCCGCGTCACAACGCAGGACCTCGTCCTCCGCGCACTGGATCAGCACCGGTGGCAGGGCCGCGAGGTCACCGTTGACCGGTGACCGGAGCGGATCCACGACGCCGTCGCCGCCCGCGCACAGCAGCGCCACCCTGGCGAGCCGGTTCGCCGGGATGAACACGTCCTTGCGCGCGTTGCCGTGTGTTCGTTTGGCCTCGCTGTCGAAGTCGAGCCACGGCGAAAGCCCGACGACGGCCGCGGGCTTCGCGAGGCCGGTGCCGATGGTGTGCAGTGCCACGGCGAACGCGAGGTGCCCGCCGGCGGAGTCACCGGCGCACACGATCGTCTCCCCCGCGAAGCCCCGGCGCACGAGCCAGCCGAACGCGTCGACGGCGTCGGCGATCGAGGCGTCGAGGCGGCCGTGCGGAAGTTGCCGGTATCGCACCGAAAGCACGGGCAGCCCGGTGCGCAGGGCCAGCCGCTCGACGATGCGCCGATGTGTTGCCAGGCCGCAGAAGACGAACGCCCCGCCGTGCAGGTAGAGCAGCGCCCCGGTGGTTTCCGCGCTGCCACGGGGTTTGACGAACTCGCCACGCCAGGTTCCACCGTCCACCCGTTCGCACTCCGTCGAACGGAGCCGGGGCACCGGGAGGAGCGCGAGATTCACCAGCGGCATCAGCCGGGCCAGCGGTCCGCGCAGCGGCCACCACGCCAAGGTGGTCCGCACGAAGACACGGCAGAGGAAGCGGATGACCGCGGCGCGGAAACCCTTGCCGCCGGGGCGGTATTCGTACACGGTGTGCCTTTCGTTGTCGGAGCTGGTGGTCACGGCCGGTGCATGCGGTCCCACAGCCGCGGCCACGGATCCCTGGGGGCGCCGCACAACCACACCGCGACGCCCTGGTTGGCGACCTGCGCGTCGATGTCGAGCCGCACGGTGTTCACCTGCCGCACCTGCCCGAAGAAGTGGCCCAGCGATTCGCGGTCACCGCCGACGTACAGCACCTGACGGGTGTCGTCCGGTGGCGCGCCCGCGTACCAGTACCCGCGTTCCGGTCCGTACGCCGCGGGCAGTCCGCGGTCGGGCCCGTAGACGGCCAGCGCGCTCGCCTGCCAGTAGCTGTCCCCCATCACCACCGTGTGCGCACGATCGTCCGGGGGCAGCCGCCGGAAGGACTCGGCCGCGGTGTCCGCCAGCCGCGGCCAGCCGTAGCTGCCGCTGCCGACGAAATCGACCAGCTGGACGCCGGTGAACCCGGTGGCCGGGCGCACCGGCAGGGCGAGATAGACCGCCAGCGGCACGGAAAGCACGTATACCGGCCAGGTCGGCACCCAGCGCCACCAGCGTGCCGCACGACGTCGTTCGAGCCGGACGGCGGAGGCGGCGAACAGGACCGCATACAGCCCGGCGACGTAGTAGTAGCGGCTCGCCGTGGCCAGGAAGAGCACCGTGACCAGCGCGGCGGCCCAGCCGAACAACCGGAAGTCCCGCAGTTCCGGCGCCCGCAGCAACTGCGTGAATCCGTGGCAGCACAGGAACGCGCCGACGAGCAGGCCTGCCATCAGCACGGCCAGCGGGACCATCGAGACCGTACCACCGAGCAGCCGGTCGTTCTGCTCGGCGACCACGGCGTTCATCAGCAGGTAGGGCCAGCCGTGCCGCGCCTGCCAGACCAGCGTGGGGACGGTGAGCAGCACGGTCACCACACCGCCCGCCCACAGCGCGGGACGCCGGGGCAGCGTCCGCGGCCCGGCGATGAGCGCCCCGGCGACCAGCCCGAGCCACAGGAAGACGATCAGGAACTTGCCCTGCATCGCGATCGCGGTGACCAGCCCGGCGTACAGCAGCAGCCGGTCCGACCGGGTCCGCACCCAGCGGGCCACCAGCCAGCTGACCAGCACCCAGCAGAACGGGTCCACTGTGGACGTCGCGAGGACGTGGCCGGAAGCCAGTAGCTGGAAGGAAAGCGCGTACGCCGCGGCGGTCATGACCTGTGCCCGGGTGCCGCCGCCGAACTCCCTGGCGATCAGCGCCGCGAGCACCACACCGGCCGCGGTGAGCAGCATCGGCAGGACGCGCAGCCCCACGACCGACCCGGGCAGGACGGTGTCCGGCAGCCGGGCCAGCACCGGCAGCAGCCACGGATTGTCGGCGTAGCCCCAGGCGAGGTGGTGCCGAGCCGACGCCAGGAAGTACAGCTCGTCGCCGAAGTAGCCGAACTTCCCGCTCACCGCGAGCAGAACCGCGCCGACGGCCGCCGCGACGCCGAGCACGGGCAGGCGCGCGAACGGCGGCACCCCCGCGGCGGGTGCCACGGGGGCTTCGGACACCGCCGGGACGTCCACGTCAGAAACTCTGCTCGGTGTACCGGGTCCGGCAGGCCGAACGCTGGATCTTGCCGCTGGAGGTGCGGGGCAGCTCCCCTGGCCCGATGATCAGCACGTCCCGCAGGGAAAGCCCGTGCCGCTGCGAAACGACCGCCCGGATCGCGGCCGCCGCCTCGTCGTGGTCGAGTTCTTCGGCGCTCACCTGCTTGGCCCGTTCCGCGACGACGACGGCCTGCTCGCCAGAGTCCCCTGGCACCGAAAACGCCGCGACGGCGTGCCGCCGGACCGCCGGATGAGCCTGTTCGACGCTGTGCTCGACGTCCTGCGGATAGTGGTTCCGGCCGTCCACGATGATCAGGTCCTTGAGCCTGCCGGTGATGTACAGCTCCCCGTCGACCACCACGCCGAGATCACCGGTGCGCAGCCAGCCGGCGCGCCCCGGCCACGGCGTGACGACGCGGCCGTCCTCGTCGAGCAGTTCGGCGTCGAACACCGCCGCGGAGTCCTCCCTGCCCCAGTAACCCTGTCCCACATTCGGCCCGCTCGCCCAGATCTCGCCGACCTGCCCGTCGGCCAGCGCCGTTCCGGTCCGTGGATCGGCGATCCGGATCTCCTGCTCGACGGGCCGCCCGGCGGAGACCAGTGTCGTCGACGAACCACTGCCCGGCTCCACGACGACGGCCTTGCCGGCGGCGAGCGCGACCCGTTCGAAGCTCACCCGCCGGGGCGGCGACCCCGCCGGGGAGACGGAGACCATCACGACGGCTTCGGCCAGGCCGTAGGTGTGCCGGTGCATCGACGGTTCGAGACCGCATTCGGCGAACTTCGTGTAGAAGACGTCCAATGTGGACGGAAGGACCGGTTCGCTGCCGTCGCCGAGCGAGACGACGTGGCTCAGCCACAGCCGCGCTTTCTCCTCCTCCGTGGTCCGGGAAGCGGTGTAGCCGTAGGCGAAGTTGGGCGCGGCGGTGACCGCGGGCCCCGGCGTCGCCGCCAGCTGTTCGAGCCAGCGCTGCGGCCGGGCGAGAAACGCGATCGGGTCCATCAGCGTGGCGGGGAAGCCGCCGTAGACCGGGGTGGCCAGCCCGACGACGAGCCCCATGTCGTGGAACAGCGGCAGCCAGCACACCGACGTCGTCCGCCCCTGCTCGCATTCGTAGGAGCTCACCCCTTGGCTGGCGTTCGCGACCACGTTCGCGTGGGTGATCATCACCCCGGCCGGTGCCCGGGTCGAGCCGGAAGTGTACTGAAGGTACGCGAGGTCGTCCGGGCGCAGCAGGACGTGTTCGTAGTCCTCGGCGGCCCTCGGCGGCAGGACGTCGACCGCGATGATCTGTGGCCCGGAAAGCCCGCGTTCGACGAGGAAGGCATCGACCGCGTCGGTGTGCCGCCGGGTGGTCAGCACCAGCGACGGCGCGCAGTCCGCGAGTACCCCGGCGAGCCGTTCCTCGTGCCCCGGCAACGGGGACGGCTCGAACAGCGGCACGGCGACCAGCCCGGCACGCAGCGCGCCGAGAAAGGCGACGACGTAGTCGACCGACTGGTCGATCAGCACCGCGACGCGGTCGCCGAGTCCCGCGCGCCGCTGGCACCACGCCGCCACACCGTCCACCCGGGAATTCAGCTCACGCCAGGTCAGCGACGTCGGCACGCCGTCCGGCTCGTCGCGATAGTCCACAAAGGTCACCGCGCACTCGTTGCCCCGGGTTTCCGCCCAGTGGTCGAGCGCCGCGGAAAGCGTGGGATGGCCGGGATCCGTCAGTCCCGTCACCCCGCGCGAGGATTCGGAGGTCGTTGTCATCAGGTTCTCCTAGTGTCCTGCGCCGGAAATGCGGTGTGTATATCGGTGGATCCAGGTTTCTGCTGGCAAGGCGCCGGTCCTCCCTCGTACCGGGTTGTACTCGGGTGGACCGGCAACGCCGCCAGCGGGAAGCCGGGCCTCCGAGATATGTCCCTGATTTCTGGCGCAGGACACTAGATACCCATGCCACTCGCCAGCACCGGCCACGACCGGTGGAAGGCGAACTGCCAGTACGGCCACGAATGCGTGCCCGCGCCGTAGAAGTCGACGGTCGCGGGGACGTTCTGCTGCTTGAGCTTGTCGACGAATCCCTGTGTGTTCGACAGCGCATTGCTCTCCAGCAACGCGCCCACCTGCGGCGGCGACGACGGCCCGTCCAGCGGCCCGGTCTGCCCGTTGCCACACGAGATGTAGAGCTTGACCCCGCGCAGTTTGTCCACTTTGAACGCCGGGTCGTGGTCCTCCCACCGTGCCCGCTGCGACCACGGATCGCCCCACAGCACGCCCCAGATCGGGAATCCCTGCGCGATCATGTTCAGCTGCGTCACCTCGGGAATTCCCGGTGCCAGAACGTCGATCGCGCCGCTGTAGGCGGCCGCGGCGCCGAACGTCCCCGGATAGCGCGTCGCGTATTCCATGGCACCGTAGGCACCCATCGAAAGCCCCGCGATCGCACGCCGGTCACCGGCGCCGTAACCGCGTTCCACGATCTGCCTGACCTCGGTCATGTGGAACTTCTCCCAGCGCGGGCTACCGAACAGGCCGTAGTTCCACCAGTCGCTGTACATCCCGATCTTCCCGGCGCTCGGCAGCACGACCAGCGCCGGCTTGTCCGCCGTGAACTGCTCGACGTCGGTGAACTTCGTCCAGGACTGGTAGTCCGCGGTCTCACAGCAGCCGTGCAGCAGGTAAAGCGTCGGCCAGGCCCTGCCGTCGCCCTTCGACCAGCCCTGCGGCGTGAGGAGCCGCACCAGCCCGGTGGTCCCGAGCGCGGGCGAGGAGATCTCGATGTCCAGCGTGCGCGCGTCGATCTGGGTCTCCTTGACCACCTTCGCGCCGTCGTCGGCCATCGCCGCGGGCGCGGCGCTCGCCCCGGCGACCGGTATCAGCGCGCCGGCCAGCAACGCCATGACGAGTGCCCTGATCGGTATGCGACGACGCTGTCGGAACCGGCTGTTCATTTCTCTTCTCCTCGGATCGGCAGCGACGCGGACACGCGGTCCGCGATCACCGCGACGTGCGGCGGGTCGATGACCGTGATGTGGTCGCCGTGCACCCGCACGATCTCCAGACGGGGGCAGAACTCGTCCCAGCCGAGCGCGTCGTCGGCACGCAGGTAACGGGGGTCGAGCGTGGTGGTCAGCGGATGCGGGTCCTTGGCACGGAACAGCAGAACCGGCCCGCGGTACTCGGCGGGGGTGTAGCTTTCGGCGATTCGAGCGTCCACATAGGACGTCTGCTGGTGTTCGAGCACCGCCGCGCCCATGGCCGCGACCCGCTCGCGCAGCCGCCGCAGCACCAGGTCGTTGCGCTCGGCCTCGGCCATCCCTGCCAGCTCCTCCTCCGGAAGGCCGAGACCGACCTGGTAGGTCTGCTCGATGTAGTCGATGAACCGGCGCAGCCGGGTCCGCAGCACCTCGTCCTGGGACTGCTCCGCCGCGGGCAGCGGGATGATCGTGTCGATCAGGAAGAGCAGGTCCACCTCGTCGCCCTCGGTGGTGAGCTGCCGGGCGGTCTCGAAGGCGAGCAACCCGCCGAAGGACCATCCGCCGAGCCGGTAGGGCCCCTCGGGCTGCCGCCGGCGGATCAGCTCGGCGTACCGGGCGGCCTTGGCCTCCACGGAATCCAGCTCGTCGATCCGTTCCATGCCGTAGACGGTCACGTCGCCGCGCAACAGCCGGACCAGCGGCCGGTACGCCGCCGTCGGGCTGCCCGCGGCATGGAACAGGAACAGTGCCGGTCCGCTCCCGTCACCGCCGAGGAGCCGCACCGGCCCCTCGCCGTGTCCCTCCAGCTCCGCCCGTACCACGTTCGCCATTCCGGCGATGGTGGGCTCGGCGAACAACTCCTCGGCGGTGACCTCGCGGCCCAGTTCCGTGGAAACGTTGTCACGTAGCCGATCGGCCGCCCCTTCCTCTTTCCCGATCTCCGCGAACGGTACGTCCACGGCGACACCGTCGGCGCGGTCGCCCAGCACCCGGCGCCACAGCAGGGCGACCCACCGCTCGGCGAGGTCACGCGTTCCTGGCCCCCTCACCTCGGCACGGGGCTCGGTGCTGCTCGGCACCAGACGGTCGACGAGGTGATCGGCCAGTTCGGCCAGGCTGGCGCCCCGCAGCAGAAGCGGCAGCGGCAGCGAAGTGCCGAAGGCGCGTTCGACCGCGGCACGGGCCCGCATCGCCAGCAGCGAGTCGAGCCCGAGCGACGTCAGCGAGGCGTGCGGGTCCAGTAGTTCGGCGTCCCGCCACATCATCTCGGCCACCACCGACAGCAGATGCTCGCGGACGACGGTCCGCGCGCGCTCCGGGTCCTCGACGGCGAGCGCCCGCAGGGCACCAGTGTCCATTCCGGACTCGGCGGTGGGATTCCGCCCGGCCAGCGCCGCGAAGATCGGCCGTTCGGCAAGCCGGGGGAACAATTCGAGGACCGTCCCCGCGTCCATCCGCGTGATCGCGGTTTCGCCGCGTCCGGACGCGAGCACGGCCGACAGCGCCGCGAGTCCTTCGCTGGGCGGCATCGGGGCGAGGATCGGATTGTCCCGTCCGGCGGCGCCGCCGACCTCGCCCCACGCGCCCCACTGGATCGTGGCCCCTGGCAGGCCCTGCGCGCGCCGCCAGGCGACGAACGCGTCAAGCCACGCGTTCGCGGTCACGTAGGCGACCTGGCCGGGTGACCCGAACAGGGCCGCGGCCGAGGAGTACGCCAGCCACCAGTCGAGTTCCCGGCCCGCGCACGCCTCGTGCAGTCGCACCGCTCCCTCGGTTTTCGCCCGCCACACGGCGGCCAGATCCGCCGGTTCCAGCGCGAGCACCGCGCCGTCGGCCAGCACACCGGCGGCGTGCAGGACGCCCCGCAGCGGGACGCCATCCGCGACGGCCTGCTCCACCAGCCTTTCCGCGACCCCGGGATCGGCGATGTCCCCCGAGAGCACCTCGACTTCGGCGCCGGAGTCGCGAATCTCACCGATCGCCTCCTCCGTCGCGGACGCCGGCCGCTTGCGTCCTAAAAGGACAATCCTGGTGGCGCCGCGTCCGGCGAGCCAACGGGCCGAGAGAAGGCCCAGACCGCCGAGGCCGCCGGTGATCACGTAGGCGCCGTCCCGGACGACCGGGATCGGCTCTTCGGACGCCGTGAGTGCCGCGCGGGTCAACGCGCGGACGTAGCGGCGGCCGTCCCGCCACGCACATTCGTCGTCGGGCGCGTCCGCCGAGAGTTCGCGTACGAGCGCTTCGTCGGCATCGACGTCGACCCAGCTCGCCCGCAGTTCGGGATGTTCGTAGGCCAGCACCCGGACCAACCCACGCACCGCGGCGTCGCCGGGCCGCCCCGGCTCCCCTTCGGTCACCACAGCGGCCTGCCGCGTCGCCAGCCACAGCCGGGGCGGCGCACCGTCGAGTCCGGTCAGCTCGCGCACGACGTCGGCCGAGGCCAGCACCAGCTCCCTGGCCTCGCGGGGTTCGGCCGGAGACTCTCCGGGGAGGATCACGACGCCGCCGACGTCCGCACGAGGCGCGATGAGCTTCGCGAGCTCACCGCGACGGCTCAGCGGGATCGACACCGGTTCGTGTCCCTGGCCGGCGAGCAGGGCGGCGATCGCGGCGGCCTGTGCCTTGTCGTCGTACAGCAGGACCCAGGCGCGACAGCGGCCGGCTGTGGCGGTCAGCTCGCCGGGACGCCATTCCGCTTGGTACGCCAGCCTTTCCGGGGTGAACGGCAGATCCGCGGGACCAACGCACTCCCCGGTGACGTCCTCGAATTCGGCCAGCACTCCGCCGTCCGGACCGAGCAGCCACACGCCGTCCGCCGACGCCGCCGCGCGGGTGGCGTGCCGGGCAACGCCCGTCAGGCGAACCCGGCCGAACCGCACCGGCAGCCACGTCCCTTCGCCCGGATCACCCGCCTCGGAAGCCAGCAGCCGCAGACAGGCGTCACCGAGCGCCGGGTGCAGGGCGAAGCGCGTATGCCCGGCACCGCTGGGCTGCGTGACGTCCGCGAACACCGCGGCTTCGTCCACTTCGGACGATGAGACGCGCGTGGCCACCGCCGTGGCTTCCGCGTACACCACCCATTCCCCACCACACCGGGCCAGCACGGACAACCGTACCCCGTCCCCCGCCGCGCGCTCGGCCGAAACACACACCGCGGTGCGTTCGGCCAGTGGAAGGATCCGGCGCAGAACCACGCCCCGCAGTTCCGGGTTTTCCTTGCGCGGTAATACTTCCCTGGCCGCGGTGAGCAGCAGTTCCAGGAACCCGGCGGCGGACAGGATCGGGACACCGTGCGCGGTGTGGTCCGCGAGCCACGGATGCGCGGCGGTACCGACATCGCCGTGCCACAGCCAGCGCGTACTGCCCGGAACCTCGGACCGCTCGCCGAGGAACGGATGTCCGGAGTGGACGGTAGGAGTGGTAGGAGCCACCCAGTACGGCCGGTGTTCCCACACCGGAGGCGGCAGATCGACCACGACCCGGTCCGGATACCGGTGCCGCAGCACCTCGGGATGACCGTGGACGTGCAGCGTGGCGAGCGCCGCGGCGAAGCCGTCGGACGTGCCCTCCGGATCACGGCGCAGGCTGGGGATCACGGTGACGCGGTCGGACACCGCGGTCTGCTCCACCGCGACGCCGGTGATCGGATGCGGCGAGATCTCGGCGAACACGCGGTGCCCGTCGGCCATGGCCGCAGCGAGCGCCTGCGTGAACCGCACCGGACGGCGCAGGTTCGCGGCCCAGTACTCGGCGTCGAACGACGGCGTCTCCCGGGGATCGTCCAGCACGCTGGAGTACCAGACGGTGGTGGCGGCGCCGGAGTCCAGCGTGCCCAGCGCCTCCCGGAAGCGGCCGAGCAACGGGTCGACGGCGGCCGAATGTCCCGCCCCGCCGACAGGCAGGACGCGGGCAAGGCCGCCGCGCTCCCCGACGTACGCCGCCAGCGCCGTCACCTGGTCCGGCGGTCCGCTGACCGTGCACTGCCCCGGCGACGCGTACACCGCGACGGTCACGTCGGGGAACCGCCCGCCGAGGTCTCGCAGGTCCTCCGGCGCGAGGTCCACTACCGCCATCGCCCCGGTGCCGGAGGCGTCGAGTTCGTCGAGCAGCACGGCACGGCTGATCATCACCCGAAGTCCGTCTCGCGGGTCCAGCGCGCCGACGGCGACCGCCGCCGCGACCTCCCCCATCGAATGCCCGACGACCGCCGCGGGCTGTACGCCATAGGAACGCCACAGTTCCGCGAGCGCGACCTGCATCCCGAACAACGCCAGCTGCCGGGTCGACAGCGCGTCCGCCGTCCCTTCGAGGATCGCGGACAACGCGACCCCCGCGATCTCGGTGAAGACAGTGTCCAAATCGGACACCGCGGCGGCGAACGAGGGTTCCTCGGCCAGCAGGCGTTTGCCCATTTCCGGCCACTGGGAGCCGTGGCCGGAGAACACGAACACCGGCCTGGCTCCCGCATCACCGCCGGCTACCGAAAACCGCCCGGAGGCGAGACCGCGCAACCGGTCCCTCAGCTCGTGGGAGTCGCGGGCGGTGATCGCCGCCCGCACCGGCGCCGGATCCTGGCCATGCGCCAGCGCCGCCGCGACCTCGGCGACACCGAGACGTTCGTCGAGTCCTTCGGCCAGCGCGTGCGCGCGGGCACGCAAGCGAGTCTCCGAGCGCGCCGACAGGGTGACGATCTCCGGGCGCGTGACCGGGGAGCGTTCGCCGTACCGGGTCTCCGGCCACTCCTCCAGCACGATGTGGGCGTTGGTGCCGCCGAAGCCGAACGACGACACCCCCGCCCGCGCGACACCGGGATAGCGTGGCCATTCGGTGTTCCCCGTGACGACGTCCAGCCCTCCGGCCGCGAAGTCGATGTGCGGGTTGGGCGTGGTGAAGTTCAGGCTCCCCGGGATCAGCGCATGCCGCAGGCCCAGTACGACCTTGATGAGCCCGGCGATCCCCGCCGCGCCCTCCAGATGCCCGAAGTTGCTCTTCACCGACCCCAGCAACAACGGCCGTTCCGGCGGCCTCCCCGACGCCGCGCCCAGCACCGCCGCCAGCGCCCCGGCCTCGATCGGATCGCCGAGCAGCGTGCCGGTCCCGTGCGCCTCGACGTAGTCCACCGTGCGCGCGGACACCCCGGCCTTCGCGTACGCCCTGACCAGAAGCCGTTGCTGCGCAAGGGGATTCGGCGCGGTGATCCCGTTGGACCGGCCGTCGGAGTTGACCGCGCCGCCCCGGATCACGGCCAGGATCCGGTCGCCGGCGCGCTGCGCGTCACCGAGCCGCTTGAGCACCACGACACCGCAGCCCTCGCCGCGCACGATCCCGTCCGCGGCGGCGTCGAACGGCTTGCACCGCCCGTCCGCCGCCAGCGCGCCCGCCCGGCCGAAATTCGCCGTGATCCCCGGCGAAAGCAGGAGGTTGACGCCGCCGACGATGGCGGCGGACGCTTCGCCTTCGGCCAGCGCGCGCACGGCCAGGTGCACCGCGACCAGCGAGGACGAGCACGCGGTGTCGACGGTGATGCTGGGCCCGTGCACGCCCAGCGCGTAGGACACCCGGTTGGCGGCGATCGAGGCCGCGGCCCCGGTACCGGACCAGGCGTCGACGCGGTCGAGATCGGTCATCGTCAGCTGGCCGTACTCCGTGGCCGACAGCCCGGCGAACACCCCGCATCCGGTCCCCCGCAACGATTCCGCGGGGATACCGGCGTCGGAGAGCGCTTCCCAGGTGAGTTCCAGCAGCAGCCGCTGCTGCGGGTCCATCACCTCGGCCTCGTGCGGGCTGATGCCGAAGAACTCGGCGTCGAAGCCGGCGACGTCGTCGAGGAAACCCCCGCGCCGCGGCAGTTCGTGCGCGGCGACGTCGGGCGCGAACTGCTCCCACCGTCCGGCCGGGACGTCACCGATGGCTTCCCTGCCCTCGGTCAGCAGCGACCAGAACTCGCCGGGGCCGGACGCCCCGGGGAACCGGCAGGCGACCCCGACGACCGCGACCGGCTCGTCCGGCTGGACGTCTCCCTCCACGCCACCGACGGCCCCGGGCCCCGCCGCGAGTACGCGAGCGAGTTCCGCGATGGTCGGGGCCGTCCACACCAGGGTGCTCGGCAGTGCGCGGCCGAGCAGTTCGCCCGCCTCCGCCGCCAGCATCGTCGCGTCCCGGGAGGACACCCCGAACTCGTGCAGCGGGCGGTCGAATTCGTGCTCGGCGACAGGCCGGTCCAGCAAGCCGCCCAGCCGCCCGGCGAGCCAGCTCCGCCACTGCGGCTCGTCCACGGGCGCGCCTCTGCCGGATCCTCCCGAAACGCCGATCATGCGCCCTCGCCTTCCTTCGACAACGTTGTCGCCACGTTTTCCCGCCCCTCTCGGAGCACCACGAGCGCAAGACCGGCCGCAACCGCCTGAAGCACGGCCGCGAGGAGAAGACCGGCCGTGTATCCGGCCGCGAGCGCGGGCCCGCGCTCCGCCCCGGCGGCGAGCTCATCGGCCCGGACGGTGGAAAGCACGGACCCGATCACCGCGACACCCAGTGCGCTGGCGAGTTCCCGCGACGACATCAGCACGCCCGACGCGGTCCCGGAGTCCTCCTCGGCGACCGCGTCCAGGCCGTGCGCGGTGATCGGGGCGGTGAACGCCGAACCCGCGCCGATCAGCAGCAGCCCGGCCAGCCGGGGTGCGAGCGCGTGCCGGTCGCCGGCCACCGCGAGCGCCACCAGGCCGAGCGCCACCACGAGCAGGCCGAGGCACACCGCGCGCGACGCCCCCAGCGTCCGGGAAACCGGCGCGACGCACGGCGTCGCGCAGATCACCGCGGCGGCCACGAGGACCAGGGGCAGTCCGGCGGCCGCCGGGCCGAGCCCGAGGAATTCCTGATGCAGCAACGGAGTGAAGAACGCGATCCCGCTGATTCCGAGTCCCCACAACACCACCAGGACATTCGACCCGGCGAAGACCCGGTTGGTCAGCAACGCCTTCGCGACGCCACGACGTCCCCGAGTGCCGCGCCGGATCGGCTCGGTCCGCACCGCGCGAGCGACCAGCACCGTCACCGCTACGAGGAGCGGTACGGTACCGAGGAAGATCCAGCTCCAGTGCAGGTATTCGGCGAGGGCACCGCCGAGCCACGGCCCGAGCGCGAGCGCCGCGGCCAGTGCCGCCGTCCAGACCGCGACCGCGAGCCCTCGCCGGTCCGCGGGCAACGACGTCCGGATCAGGCTGAGCGTGCCCGGCACCACGAACGCCGCCGCGGCGCCCTGGGCCCCGCGTGCCACGAAGAGCACCTCCGCCGACCACGCCGCCCCGCCGAGCAGCGCGCCCGCGACGAACAACCCGCATCCCGCCAGCAAGACCCGGCGCCTGCCCAGCCGGTCGATCACCACGCCCGCGGGCAGCATCAGCGCCGCGTACGGCAGCATGTAGGCGATCCCCGCCCATTCGAGCGCTGTCACGCCGAGGCCCAGTTCCCGGCCCATCGACGGCGCGGCCGCGGCCACGATCGTGTTGTCCAGTGTCGCCACGAACGCCACGAGCGCGACGATCGTCAGGACGGCCGTGGTGCCGGATTCCCGGGCCACGGCGACGCGGAGGGTGCTCATCAGCCCGCCGCCGCCTCGGCCGCGCCGGGCACGAGCCGCAGCTCCGGCTTGTCCTGGCCGCGGTTCCGCGACGGGGTGCCGGTCCGGGGAGGCAGCGCGAGACGGAAGATCTTCTTCCACACCTGCCCGACCTGCTTCCCGAGCGGCCCTGTCGTGTAGTTCAGGCCGTAACGCTCGCACAGGTCCCTGATCCGCGGGGCGATCTCCTGATACCGCCGGGCCGGGATGTCCGGGAAGAGATGGTGTTCGATCTGAAAACTCAGATTCCCGGTCAGCAGGTGGAACAGCTTCCCGCCCTCGATGTTCGCCGAGCCGAGCATCTGCCGGTAGTACCAGTGACCCCGGCTCTCGTCCGCGCACTCCTCCTCGGTGAAATCCGCGACGCCGTCCGGAAAATGGCCGCAGAAGATAATGCTGAACGCCCACAGGTTGCGCACCAGGTTCGCCGTGGCGTTCCCGGTCAGCGTGGCCAGCGCCCCGGGCCCGCTCAGCATCGGGAACAGCACGTAGTCCTTCAAGGTCTGCTTGACGCCCTTTTCCCACATCCGGCGGCGCAGGCCCCGGGTCTCCGCCCAGCTCCGGCGCCCGGACAGGATGCGGTCGAACTCGAGGTCGTGCAGCATCACGCCCCATTCGAAGCCCAGCATCAGGATGAGCGCGTACACCGGATTGCCGAGGTAGTACGGGCGCCAGCGTTGCGCGTCGACCATCCGCAGCAGCCCGTACCCGATGTCCCGGTCCTTGCCGAGGATGTTCGTGAAGGTGTGGTGGACGTAGTTGTGCGTGTGCCGCCACTGTTCGGCGGGGCAGACGGTGTCCCACTCGAACATCTTCGAGTTCAGCGCGGGATCGCCCATCCAGTCGTACTGGCCGTGCAGGACGTTGTGGCCGATCTCCATGTTGTCGAGGATCTTCGAGATCGACAGCGCCGCCGTCCCCGCGAGCCACGCGGGCGGGAACCACCCGGCCCACAGCAGCGCCCGGCCCGCGACCTCGAACCGTTGCTGCAGCCGCACGACGCGGCGGAGGTAGGCCGCGTCCCGCTCGCCGAGGTCCTCGACCAGCTCCCGGCGCAGCGCGTCGAGTTCGGCGCCCAGCGCGTCCAGCTGCGCCGGGGTGAGTCGGGGGACTCGGGCCGGGGTCGCCATTGACCCTCTCCTTTCCGGTTCGCTCTACAGGTCCAGCTCGACGTCGCCGCACGGCGCCGTGACACACAACTGCACCCGCTGACCGGGCTCCGCGCTGACCACTCCGTTCAGGACGTTCCGTACCGCGCCGGCGGACTGGACGGCCGTACAGGAATGGCAGATCCCCATCCGGCAGCCGTGGTCCGGGCGCAGGCCAGCCGCCTCGGCCTGCTCCAGCAGGGTCCGCCCGTCGTTGCGGACCGTGCGGCCGCTGCGGGCGAACCGCACCTCGCCGGTCGCCGGTCCGGAGCCGGACGTCGGCGGGGCGAGGGTGAACCGCTCGATCCGCAACCGGTCCGCGATGCCGTCGGTGGCCCACAGCGCGCCGACCGCGTCCATCAGCGAGGCGGGGCCGCAGACGTAGGTCAGCGCGTCGGCGTATCCCGGCGCGACGTCCAGGTGCTCGCGGCGGAATCGCCCGTCCAGCCGTCCGGCGCCGGGCAGCCCGGTGTACGAGTACGCCAGGGTGAGCCGGGGATTCGCCTCGTCCAGCGCGGCGAGTTCCTCGCGGTAGATCACGTCCCACGGCGTGAAGGCGTAGTGCAGGAAGGTGACCCGCCCCTGGTACCCCTGCGCGAGGAGGCCGCGCAGCAACGCCATCACCGGGGTGATCCCGCTGCCGCCGCTGATCAGCAGGACGTGACCGGGCAACGCGGGCGGGAGCACGAACTCGCCTTCCGCCTGCGACAGCACGACAACGAGCCCGCGACGTGCGTGCTCCTTGAGATACCGCGACACCGTACCGCCCGGGTTCACCTGCGCGGTGATCTCGATCGTCCCGTCCCCGTGTCCGGCACCGGCCACCGAGAAACACCTCGTCCGCCGGACACCGTCGATCTCCACGGCCAGCCGCACGTACTGCCCCGGCCGCGCGCCTTCCCAGTTCCCGTTGGGGCGCAAGCGAAGTGTGACACTCTGGGCGGTTTGATGCACGACGCCGGCCACCACCGCCCGCACCTCCCCGACCGACCACAGTGGACTGACAAGGCCGAGGTACCGGTCCACGCCGTGCGGCTCGGCCAGCGCGGTGACCACCCCGGAACCGAGCACCCGGCGCACGTATCGCCACCCGGCGCGGCCGGAACCCGGCGTCACCGCCATGCCGCGCTCCGGACAGCACGACCACGTCCGAACATGATCACACTCACTTCCCGGAAGAACCCCGAAAGCAGGATGAAGCAGCGAAATAGCACTGTCAACGCACATTTACCCGGCGGCACCCTGCACGCCACCGGAAATAGCGAATTTGTCACCTGCCGACGGACGCGACACCGGGACTTAATCACCCGAGGACGGTCTGGACCACCGGACAGGTGACCTCGGTGTGGCCATGAATCTCTTGGGCCAGGCGGCAACCGCCGTCCTCGACGCGGGCGGCGGGGAACCTTGTCACCGGTCTGCGGATGCGCCGGATCGGATTTGTCAGCGGGCGCGGAAAATGTCGAGAGAGCAGCCGGACGACCCTTGACTTTCCCGCGAACGGACGCCGACAATCGCGATCTTGGGGAAAGCCGACGAGTCCCGGCCGCGCCGCCGGCGTGCACCCGGCCGGGAAGGAGGACCGGCATGCTCGCAGACGACCAGCCGATCAGACCCGGCACCGCGGACCGGATCGCCGGCCTGGCCGCGCGGCGGCGCGAAGCGGTGGCGATCGCCGAGAAGCACGCCGCCGACCGGCAGCACACCAAAGGCAAGCTCACCGCGCGCGAACGCATCGACCTGCTGGTGGACCCCGGGTCCTTTGTGGAGCTCGACCAGCTCGCCCGGCACCGCTGCGCGGAGTTCGGGCTGGACGCCGACCGCCCCTACGGCGACGGCGTCGTCACCGGGCACGCGCGGGTCGACGGCCGCCAGATCTGCCTGTTCTCCCAGGATTTCAGTGTGTTCGGCGGCAGCATGGGCGAGGTGTTCGGGGCCAAGGTCCTCAAGGTGATGGACCTGGCGATGTCGATCGGCTGCCCGATCGTGGGCATCAACGACTCCGGCGGCGCGCGCATCCAGGAAGGCGTCGTCTCCCTCGCCTACTACGCCGAGCTGGCCCGCCGCAACGCCCACGCCTCCGGCGTCATCCCGCAGATCTCGATGATCATGGGCCCGTGCGCGGGCGGTGCCGTGTACACCCCGGCGATCACCGACTTCACCGTGATGGTCGAGGAGACCTCGCACATGTTCGTGACCGGACCGCAGGTGGTGCAGGCGACGACCGGGGAGCGGGTGACGCCGCAGGACCTCGGCGGGCCGACGGTCAACACCGCGGTGTCCGGCAACGCCCACCACAGCGCGGCGGACGAGGCCGACGCGATCGACTGGGTCCAGACGCTGCTGGGCTACCTGCCGTCGAACAACCTCGACACCGCACCGGAATTCGAAGATCCGAGCAGCCCCGAACCGACCGGCGACGACCTCGCGCTCGACACCCTGATCCCCGACTCGCCGCAGCAGGCCTACGACATGACCGAGCTGATCGCCCGGATCGTCGACGACGGCGAGTTCACCGAAATCCACGGCGCGTTCGCGCCCAACATGATCTGCGCGTTCGGCCGGATACAGGGCCGCTCGATCGGCGTCGTCGCCAACCAGCCCCGGCACCAGGCCGGTGTGATCGACATCGACGCCTCCGAGAAGGCCGCGCGGTTCGTGCGGTTCTGCGACGCCTTCGGCATCCCGCTGCTCACCCTCGCCGACGTGCCGGGCTACCTGCCCGGCGTCGCGCAGGAACGCGCCGGGATCATCCGCCGGGGCGCGAAACTCGCCTACGCGTACGCGGAAGCGACCGTCCCGCAGGTCACCGTCGTGACCAGGAAGGCCTATGGCGGCGGGTACGCCGTGATGGGCTCCAAACACCTCGGCGCCGACGTCAATCTGGCCTGGCCCACCGCGGAAATCGCCGTCATGGGCGCCGAAGGCGCGATCCGGATCCTGCACCGGCGCGAACTCGCCGGGCTGGACGAAGCCGGCCGCGAGCAAGTGGAACGCCGCCTGGCCGAGCAGTACCGCGAACACCACGCCAGTGTGTATTCCGCGGCGGAGCGCGGATATGTGGACGCCGTGATCACCCCGGCCGAAACCCGCCTTCAGGTGGCACAAGCCTTCCGCGCCCTGCGGAACAAGCGGAAGACGTTGCCCGCCAGGAAGCACGGGAACATCCCCCTCTAGCGCACGAACCGGGAAACCGGCCCCGCCGCGGGCTGCGGCGGGGCCGGTTCACGGCGTCCGGCGGGTCAGCCGACCGGACGCGGGGTGAGGTTCACCTCCACAGTGTTGCCTGGCCCGGAGGCAACCCCGGAGACGAGGTCGTTCAGGGAACCGCAGCCCTGCAACGGCGGCAGGGTGTAGGACCCGGTGAGCTTGCCGCCCGCCAGCGGGTCGAAGCCGGGCTTCGACTCGAGCGGGATCCGCGCGGGCGTCTTCGTCTGACAGGACGGGTTCGCCGAGACCGGGAAGCCGAAGACCGTGATGCGCGGCAGCTTGACCGTCACCGACGAGGTCGACTTGAGCACCCCGTCCTTGAGCGTGCCGGTGGTCTTGCCCGCCGGCGCGAACTCGATCCTCGCGTTGACCGGGACGAAGCCCCAGAGCGTGAAGTGCGCGCTCGTCGGGTTCAGCGTGAGGTCCGCGTCGAAGGTCCCGTTCGACAGGGTGATCGCGGCGTTGATGCCCCCGCGCAGGTCGATCGGACCGGCGAGCTTCTTGAGCTGCGACTTGCCGGTCAGGTTGTAGCTGTACTTCACGACCGGCGGAGTCGTCTTCGGCTTGGTCTTCGCCGTGACCGCGGCGCTGGCCACCGACTTGTTGCCCGCGGCGTCCTTGGCGACCACGGTGAAGGTGTACTCGGTGTCGGCGGTCAGACCGTCGACCGTCGCGGTGGTCCCGGTGACCGACTTGGCCAGCGTGGTGCCGTTGTAGACGTCGTACCCGGTGACACCGACGTTGTCGGTCGAGGCGTCCCAGGCCAGCACGACAGCGGTTTCGGTCGTGTCGGTGGAGTGCAGATTGCCCGGGGTGCTGGGCGCCTGCGAGTCGGGCGCCGCCTGGGTCCGCGCCGTCACGGCGGCACTGGCAGCGGACTTGTTGCCCGCGGCGTCCTTGGCCACCACGGTGAACGAGTACTCGGTGTCGGCGGCCAGACCGTCGACGGTGGCCGAGGTTTCCGTGACCGACTTGACCAGGTTGGTGCCCTGATAGACGTCGTATCCGGCGACGCCCACGTTGTCGGTGGACGCGGTCCACGCGAGGCTCACGCCGGTCTGCGTGGTTCCGGTGGCGTGCAGGTTGCCCGGGATGCTGGGCGCCTGCGTGTCCGGCGCGGCCTGGGTCCGCGCCGTCACGGCGGTACTGGCGGCCGACTTGTTGCCCGCGGCGTCCTTGGCCACCACGGTGAACGAATACTCCGTGTCCGCCGCGAGACCGTCGACAGTCGCGGTCGTCCCCGTCACCGTCTTCACCAGGTTGGCGCCCTGAAAGACGTCGTACCCGGTGACACCGACGTTGTCGCTCGACGCGGTCCAGGACAGCGTGACGCTGGACTGCGTGACGTCCGTCGTGGCAAGACCGGCCGGAACGGTGGGCGCTTCGGTGTCGGGCGCGGTCGCCGTGCGCACGGTCACCGGCGCGCTGGACGCCGATTTGTTCCCGGCGGCGTCCTTGGCCACCACGGTGAACGAATACTCCGTGTCGGCGGTCAGACCGTCGATGGTGACCGAAGTTCCCGTCACCGACTTGACCAGGTTGGTGCCCTGGAAGACGTCGTACCCGGTGACACCGACATTGTCGGTCGAGGCGTCCCAGGCCAGCCCGGCACTGGTCGCCGAGGTCCCGGTCGAGTGCAGGTTGCCCGGAACGCTGGGAGCCTGCGTGTCGGGCGCCGCTTGGGTCCGCGCGGTCACGGCGGCACTGGCAGCGGACTTGTTCCCCGCAGCGTCCTTCGCGACCACGGTGAACGAATACTCCGTGTCCGCCGTCAGCCCATCGATGGTCGCGGTCGTTCCCGTGACCGACTTGACCACATTGGCGCCTTGGTAGACGTCGTACCCGGTGACACCGACGTTGTCGCTCGAGGCGTCCCAGGCCAGCGCGACGCTGGTTTGGGTGGTCTCGGTCGAGTGCACGTTCGCGGGCGTCGTCGGCGCCTGCGTGTCCGGGGCTTTCGCGGTGTGGGCCGTCACCGGGGCGGTGGCCGGCGAGAGGTTCCCCGCCGCGTCCTTGGCCTTGACGGTGAAGCTGTAGTCCGTGTCCGCCGTGAGACCGTCGATCGTGGCCGAGGTTCCGGTCACGGACTTGACGAGAGTGGCGCCCTGGTAGACGTCGTAGCCGGTCACGCCGACGTTGTCGGTGGCGGCGCCCCAGGACAGCGCGACGCTGTTCTGGGTGGTTTCACCGACGGTCACGGCGCCCGGGGCCGAAGGCGGGGTGGTGTCGGCCGCGGGCGTGATCGTGAAGGTCTGCAGCACGGTGTTCTGCCCGTTCGCGGGCGTGCAGTCCGCGACGAACGTGCCGAGGCCGGTCTCCGCGCCGGAGGCGGTCAACGGAGTCATGGTGAGCACCAGGTCGTGCACCGACAGCGTCGCGGTCCCCGGCTGGTCGAACCGCAACGCCGGCGCGGCACCGCTCGCGTTGACGACGAGGTCGTTGCCGGTGGCCGGAATGGGCTGCTGCGGGATCGCCGTCGGCACGCCGACCGCGAGATGACCCTGCGGGCTGGAGACCAGCGACGTGGCCAGTGCCGAGCCCTTGATGGATTCGGCGCCGACGAGCCGCAGGCCCTCGGTCGCCGTCTTGCCCGCGTTGGACACGGCCGTGATGTCGATCTTGGGCGTGAACTGGCCCACCGGGATCGTGTCCGGCAGCTTGGCGTTGATGTCGATCGAGACGTCCTGGTTGCCGATCAACGGGAACGGGCAGCTGTAGACCTGGTGCAGCGGTGGATGGTTACCGGTGCCCACAACGGTTTCGGGAGTGACGGCGGGCCCGGTCACCGTGTAGGTCTGCAGGACGGTGTCCTGCCCCGGCGCCGGGGTGCAGTCCGCGGTGAAGGTGCCGAGGTTGGTCGGGGTGCCGTCGGCCTTGAGCGGGGTCATCTCCAGCTGGAGACCGTTCACCGCGAGCGTCGCGGTGCCCGGCTGGTCGAACCGGAGCGCCGGCGCGCTGCCGGTGGCGTTGACGACGAGATCGTTGCCCTTCGCCGGAATCGGCTGGTTGGGCACGTCGGCGTCGACCTTCACCGTCATCGCGCCCTGGGTCCCGGGCATCGTCACGGTCGAGGTCGCCCTCGCGGTGCCCTTGATGGTCTCGGCACCGACGAGACGAAGGCCGTCGGTCGCGGTCTTGCCCGCGTTGGACACCGCGGTGATCTCGATGGCGGGAGTCAGTTTCCCCGTCTCGATCGTCGAAGGCTGAGTGGTCTTGACGGCCACCGAGACGTTCTGGTTGCCGATCAAGGGGAACGGACAGGAGTAGTTCTGCGTGAGCTCGCCCTGGGCGGCGCTACTGGTGCCCGAACCGACCGCGAGGCCCAGGACCACCATGGCCGCCGTGCTCAGTACGGCAATGCCCCCAGTGGCCAGTCTTCGACTACGTTTTCTGTGTTTCACAGGTCACTCTCCAACAGATCGCACGCACCTGGGAAAAACCACACGAGAATTGCTACCCTTCCACCGATTCACCTCGGCGGGGCGCGTGTGCGTTACCGGTATGCCACAGGGAATTAACACATTCGAAGAGCTTGCTGTGCAAGGAAAATCCCGGCCCGCTCAGGGCGAACCGGCAAATTTGTCACCCGTGGCCGATGCGCCGATCGTGAACCTGTCAACCGGGGTCGACCGCTGAAAACCTGATACCGCACAATACGAGATGGTTACTGACCAACAGGGCCGGGCAGCGGACATTCCGCAACCAGGCGCCATCCGGCCGGAAAGCCTTCGCCGGGGCTCACCGTCGTCCGGCGGTCGCCTCGATCAATTCGTAGGCCAGGTCGAACTGGACGCCGTCGGGATTGCCGAGCCCCTTTTCCGCGTACCAGGATGCGTCGGCTTCCGGATGGGGGCCGCTGACCCCGACCCGGCCCTTGCCGTACGGCGCGACGACGACAGCGGCCGTTCCGTTGGGGTAGGTCGCGAGGACGGTGGCGTCGGCACCCTTGTCCAGCAGGACGGCGGGACCGTCCTGGAAGTACATGTGCCGCGGCTTGCCCTGCCAGTCCACCCTGACCACGGTGTCGCGACCGTCGGGCACCGAGGCGCCAGGAGTGTCGGTGTACCCGCGGGTGTCCCCGGGCAGCAGGTCGAAGCCCGGCTCGCGCCCGGCCAGATAGGCACCGAAGCACAGACCCAGGTAGTTGCCGCCGTCGCGCACCCAGTCGCGGATCAGCCCGGCGGAATCGCGCAGATGCCGCCAGGTTCCGTCGAGGTCGGCGCCGCCGCCGGGCTGGACGTACAGCTGCGCTTCGGCCAGAGCGGCACCGGTCAGCGGGTTCTCGGTGCCGGGTCCCACGTACTCGACCCGGAACGGCCGCGCCGCCTGGCGCAGCAGGGTGGCGATCGCCGGCGCGCAGGCGGGGCAGCCCTGCGGTCCACCGTAGACCAGCGCGAGTGGCGGCTCGTCGTCCCGTTCCCCTGCCTCCGACCGGGCACAGCCGGCGGCCAGCAGGGCGGCGGCGGGGAGGATGCCGAAGAGCAGCCGACGCCGATCCACAATGGACGGACGATGGCCGGTGTCCGATTCCCTGCCGCGCATGGTTTATGCCTCTTTCTCGCCGGTCCGGGCACTGTGCCGGTTCCACCATTACCCGGAGCCGGTGCGGGACCGTCCGCAGTGGACCGGAGACAGGCCCTTTCGGCCAGAACTGTTTGCTCGATCGTCCGGGGCCACCTCGACCGTTCGGCCGGCGCCGATCGCGGGCTGCCTTTCCACGCTCGGCCGATCTACCCGAAAGGGCAGTCGCTGCGCGGACGAGCCGTCACCGTGCGAAAAATCAACCACGACCGACGAACAACAATACGACGTTGCCCTGAGGTGATCCAGATCACAGCGACAGCACCTCATGGCCTCCTCGGACATCTTTGCTGGCGAGTTCGCCAACGACACCGCGAATACCCGAGCACTCATCAAGGGGACTGAAATGGGGATCACCACGAAGGCGCTCCGGCGCGGCACGATGACTGTCGCCACGGTGGCGGCGGTGGGTGCGCTGGGGGCGTGCTCGACCGGACAGCCGGGCAACTCCGCTCCGGCTCCGGCTCCGGCTCCACAGAGCGGCAACGGCGGTGGCGTCGGCGCGGCGCCGAACGCCGGGACCGGCCAGGGCTCGGCCGCGAAGAGCACCCCGGCCGCCGACGGCAGCGGCGGGAGTCACCCCAACTGCGCGAACCTGAAGGTGACGGACAAGACGCCGGACCTGGTCCCCGGCACCACCACGCAGATGCGGTTCCAGCTCCTGCTGACCAACCAGGGCAGCGCACCCTGCGTCGTGCGGGGCTTCCCCGGCGTCCGGCTCGACGGCGCGGACGGCACCACCTGGGACCTGGCCCGCACCAACGCGCCTGTCACCCCGGTGCTGCTCGGCCACGGCGAGCACGCCACCGCCGACCTCACCTACTCCACCGCGGCCCCCATCACCGGCGGCGGTTCAGGGAGCACCGATTCCGGCTGGCACGCCACCACCATGACCGTGACCCCGCCCAACAGCACCAACACCCAGACCCTGGCCTGGGTCGACAGCGTGGGCCTCGCCAAGCAGGACGGCGCGACCCACCCCGGGACCTATGTCGGCCCGGTCCATTCCGCCAAATAACGGTCTCACCACGAGAAGAGAAATCAAGAAAAAGGGGGAAAAACGTGAGCAAGCGAGCCGATTTCTACGACGCTCCGGCGCACGACTATCTGCGTTACTGGGATGGCCGTGACTACGAGAACGCGGCCGAACAGGCCGCGATCCGCCGGCTGTTGCACGGCAGGCGTTTCGCGCACGCCGCCGACGTCGGCGGTGGCTACGGCAGGTTGTGCGTGCTGTTGCAGGAGTTCGCCGACCGCGTGACCCTGGCCGAGCCCAGCAGCAGGCAACTCGACATCGCCGCGAGCTTCCTGGCAGACCATCCCCGCATCGAGCACCGTCAGACGCAGGCCGACGCGCTGGCGTTCGACGACGATTCACTCGACCTGCTCACGATGATCCGGGTGATGCACCACCTTCCCGAGCCCAGCACCGAGTTCGCCGAAATCGCCAGGGTGCTGCGGCCCGGCGGCACCGCCGTGATCGAAGTGGCCAACCTGGCGCACGCCCGCAACCGGGTGCGTTATCTGCTGAAGGGGCGACGGATCCCGCATCTGCCCGTGGACATCCGGTCACCGGAGAACCGGCACGCCGACGAGATCGCCTTCGTCAACCACAATCCACACACGGTCATCGAGCAGCTGACCAGGGCGGGCCTGCGGACCGAACGCGTGCTCTCGGTGTCCAACCTGCGCAGTACTGCCCTGAAAAAGGTGCTGTCGCACCGGGTTCACGTGGCGGCCGAGGTCGCCAGCCAGCAGATGCTCGCCAGGACCTTCTTCGGCCCCAGCGTGTTCCTGTTGCTGAGCAAGGACTGATCCCGTCTCGAACACACGCGACCGCCGAGCCGATCACGCCCCCGGCACACCGAGGGTGTGATCGGTTCGGCGAGATGAGCTGGCGAACTAAGTTCGTGTCGAGCTAGAGTGACCGTCATGCCCGCCGACCCCGGACAGCGCCGCGCCCGGCGCGCGGCCCGCCACGCCCAGCCCGCCGCGGGTTCCACACCGCAAGCCCCGCGGAAGGCGCCCATCACGGCCGACCGGATCACCGACGCCGCGCTGCGGGTCATCGCCACCGAGGGTTACGACGCGCTGACGATCCGCCGGGTCGCCGCCGTGCTCGGCACCGGGCCGTCCTCGTTGTACGCGCACATCGTCAACAAGGAGGATCTCGACGAACTGCTCGTCGCCCGGCTCTGCGCCGAGATCGAACTACCCGAACCCGATCCCGATTCGTGGCGGCAGCAGCTCCTCGACGTCTACGCCCAGCTGCGCGACCTGTACCTGAAATACCCGGGCATCCCCCGCGCCGCGCTGGCGATGGTCCCCACCCATCTCGAAACACTGCGGGTCGGCGAAGGAATCCTGGCGATCCTCCTCGCCGGAGGTGTCGAACCGCAGACGGCGGCATGGGCGCTCGACGCGCTCACCCTCTACGTCAGTGCCTACGCCTTGGAGCGCTCACTCCTCCAGCAACGGCGACAACACCACGACGACAGCTGGGTCCTCAGCCGCGACGAGCTGATCGACCGGTTCACCGCGCTGCCCGCCGACCACTTCCCGCACACGCGACGGCACGCGGCCGAACTGACCTCCGGTACCGGACACGACCGGTTCGACTTCACGCTCGCCCTGATCATCGGCAACCTCACCGGCGCATAGCTCGTCCTCGTTCGCGACTGTCCGAAGTGGAATCCACACGACGTCATTTGCCGTTGCTACACAACGAATCTCGCAGTCGAAACGGATTAACGGAATCACGATTCGATAGCGGGAGGTAACGAGCCATCGCGAACCTTCGACCTAGGGGCGGACCGCGCGGCATGCGGCCCGTCTCCCGAGGAGCTGGTGATCGATGCGCAGGAACGTCATCGTGAGCGCGGTGCTGACCGTGCTGCTCGCCGCCGGTTGCATCCCCTCGCCCGATCCCGTACCACCACGGCCACCGGTGCCCACCGCACAGGACGCCTGGGTGTCCGCCCTGATCGCCGATGCCCAGCAGGGCAGGGACGCCGACATCACGGTCATCCCGCGCCCGCAGTACGACATGATGCTCACACAACTGCGGCAATGGGCCCCTTCACCGGCCGCCCTGGTCGCCCAGCTCCGTGCGGTGAACCCGCGCTGGCCCGTCACCGCGAGCGATCTGCAGACGTTCACCACCGCCTGGTGCCGGGTGGACGTCGCGGGCTCCACCGACTTCCTGCTCGCCCGGATACCCGGCGCCGGCCTGGCCACCCTGCCCGCGCTGAACCAGCTGCTCGGGGTGCTGGCACAGACCTGCCCCGGCGCCATACCGCAAGCGCTGGACTGGACGAACCAGGTCTTCGTGCACTACACGACGACCAACCAGCGGGCCATCAACGCGATGTCCGTACCACGTCTCCCGCCGAACCCCCAGCGATCCGCCGTCCTGAGCGCCATCTCGGGCAAGCTCTGCGACGCACTCCACACCGGGCTGAGCGCCAAGATCGCCGCGAAGATCCGCAACAGCAAGGCGAACTTCCTGGTGACGACCGCACTCGAGGTCGGGATGACCTTCTGCCCGGACGCGGTGCAGGGCATCATCGCCTAGCGAAACGTCCACTGTGGACTTTCGCGCGACACCGCCGAACACGCCGAAGCAACCGTGAACGCGTCACACCATCCGCAGGACGACCTTGCCGAGCTTGCCCGGCGAACCCAGCCGGTCGTAGGCGTCGAGCGACCGCTCCAACGGGTAGACGCCGTCGATCGGGATCGTGAGCCGTTTCGCCGTGAGGGCACCGAAAAGCCCTTCGCGCACCCGGTTCGCGAGCGTGGTCTTCTCGTTCGTGCTCCTGGCACGGATGGTCGAGCCGAGCACCCGGCCGCGACGCCGCATCAGGTCGAACAACCGCAACGACGCCTCCTCCCCCGCGCCGACACCGATGACGAGGATCCGGCCGTACGGCTTGAGCCACTCCACGCGCCGCAGACAGTCCGGGCCGCCGACCAGTTCGGCGACGATGTCGTACGGGCCGTTCTCCTCTTCCTGGTCCGGAGTCACGGCCGTCACCCCCGGCGCCAGCTCGCGAACCCCGTCGTGCAGCTCCGCGCGACGCACGCTCGCGACGACCTCGGCCCCGGCAAGCGCGGCGACTTGCACCATCGCGGTGCCGACCCCGCCCGCGGCACCGGTGACCAGCACCCGCTCGCCGAGCCGCACCCCGGCCTGGTCGACCAGCCCGTCCCATGCGGTGCTGAACGCCTCGGGGAACCCGGCCGCGTGGACATCGTCGACGGTGTCCGGGACGGGCAGCAGCAGACCCGCGGGAACCGCGAGCCGCTCGGCGTGCCCGCCACCGCCCACCACCGCCATCACCCGGTCCCCCTGGCCCCAGCCGGAGACCTCCGGGCCGGTCTCCTCGATCACCCCGGCGATCTCCAGCCCGGGAATGTCCGCGGGCCAGCCCGCCGGGGCCGGGTAGGTACCCCGCGCCTGCTGCAGATCCGCCGCGTTCAGCCCGGCCGCGTGGATCCGGACGACCACCCGGTCCCCCGCGGCGACCGGCTCGGCCACCTCGTCGAGGGCGAACCGGCCGTCCGTGATCCTTACCGCACGCATGCGCCTTCACTCCTTTTCGACCGCCTCGGGCGGTGTCTCCGTGCTCGCCCCGGGTGCCGGGAACCGGTTGGCGGGCAAGCGTTTTCCCACCGCCCACAGTACGGGTCAGGCGCGCTTGCCGAACTTCGAGCGGGCCCAGAGGTAGCCGGCGACGGCGATGCCGAGCGACCAGGCGATCGCGGCCAGGGTCTGGCCGATGTTCGGGACGCCGGTGAAGAACCCGCGCAGGGATTCGATGATCGAAGTGAAGGGCTGGTACTTCGCGAATTCCCGGATGCCGGGGCCCATCTTGTCGGCGGGGACGATCGCGCTGCTGAAGAACGGCAGCATGATCAGCGGCACGGTGGCGAAACCCGCGGACTCCTGCGTCTTCGCTGCCAGGCCGGAGGCGACGGTGAGCCAGCTGACCGCGAGGACCACCAGCAGGAGCACGCCGACGGCGGCGAGCCACTGCGCGAAGGACGCGGACGGGCTGAAACCGAACAGGAAGGCCACCCCGAGGATGGCGGCCAGCGCGAACGTGGTGCGCACCATGGTGGCGACCACGTGCCCGGTCAGGACGGCGCCGCGGGAGACGTCCATCACCTTGAAGCGGTTGATGATGCCGGTGGTCATGTCGGAGTTGACCGCGACCGCGGTGGCGGACAGGCCGTAGGCGATGGCCATCATGAGCATGCCAGGCGTGGCGTAGTCGATGTAGTCGCCGCCACCGACGTTGAACGCGTCGCCGAAGACGTACACGAACATCAGCATCATGATGATCGGCATCAGGATCGCGTTGAACACCGCGACCGGGTTGCGCAGGGTGTGCTTGAAGTTGCGGCGAAGCATGATCGCCGAAGCGCTGCTCATCGGAGGGCCTCCGTCTGGGTCTCGGTGCTCGAATGACCGGTGAGGGAAAGGAAAACGTCGTCGAGGTCCGGCATCCGCACGGTGAACTCCTCGACCTCGATGGCGTACTCGTCGAGCCGGTCCAGCAGGGAGCGCAGCGACTTGTTGCCGCCGTCGCTGGGCACCCGCAGGACGAGGCTCTCCGCGTCGGGCGTGGAGCCGGTCAGCACCCGGGCCGCGGCGTCCAGGTGCGTGGTGCTCGCGAACCGCAGCTGCACGTGGCCGCCGGGGATCTGGCGCTTCAGCTGCCCCGGGGTGCCCGCGGCGACCAGCTTGCCCTGGTCCAGCACGGCGATCTGATCGGCGAGCTGGTCGGCTTCTTCGAGGTACTGGGTGGTGAGGAAGATGGTGATGCCGTCGGCCGCCAGCTCACGGACGATCGTCCACATCGTACGGCGGCTGCGCGGGTCCAGACCGGTGGTCGGCTCGTCGAGGAAGATGATCCGCGGCCTGCCGACCAGTGTCATCGCCAGGTCGAGCTTGCGGCGCATCCCACCGGAATACGTCGACGCGCGCTTGTCGGCCGACTCCTCCAGATCGAACCGCCGCAGCAGGTGCTCGACGACGTTCTGGCCCTCACTTCCCTTGAGGCGGTGCAGATCCGTCATCAACCGCAGGTTTTCGCGGCCGGTCAGCAGCTCGTCCACCGAGGCGAACTGACCGGTGACGCCGATGGCCGAACGGACCTTCCTGGTCTCGGTCGCGACGTCGTAGCCGGCGACGCGCGCCGTCCCACTGTCCATTTTGAGCAACGTGGTCAGCACGTTCACGGTCGTGGTCTTGCCCGCTCCGTTCGGGCCGAGCAACGAGAAGATCGTCCCCGCACGCACATCCAGATCGATGCCGTCGAGTACGACTTTGTCCTTGTAGGCCTTCTTGAGCCCCGAGGTCGTAATCGCTGAACTTGTCATGGCAGCGACTTTGCCCAGCCGCCCTGACACCGCCCTGTCCCTGCCCTGACACGGGCTCTGACACGGCGTTCTCCCTGGTTCAGCGAGCGAGCACGGCCTCGGCCAGCTTGTGCCAGTCCGCTTTCGCACCCTCCTGCGTCACCTCGGCGAACCGCGTGTCCCCGAGGCGTTCCCGCGCGGCCCGCTCGATCCGGGCCGCGTCCGGCTGGGAACGATCCGGCAGCCCCCGCACCGCGGTGCTCGCCGCGAGCAGCCGCGCCGCCTGTTCGTACTCTTCGCGACGCAGTGCGAGGTCCGCGATCCCGACGAGGACACCGGCGATCAGCGGTGCGTGCCCGCCTTCCGAGGCTGCCTGGAAGGCCGCGACCCGATGCTCCCTGGCCTTGCCGAGATCCTCGGCGAGGTAGCCGAGCAGGTCCTGGGTCACAGCGCGGACCTGCGCCCGCTCGGCGTTGTCGCCCAGTAAAGCCGTCGCGACGTCGAGTTGCCGCCTCGCCTGCTCGGCGTCGCCGCCGCACCGCGCGAGCTCGGCCTTCGCCAGTGCCAGCTCGACCAGTGCCTCCGGCCAGGCGACCCGTTCCGCGTACCGCTGCGCCTCCGCCATGGCGGCCGCGCTCGCTTCCAGATCCCCCAGCAACCAGGACAACTGCGCCTGCCGCGAGCGCAGCGGCACGACGTCCTCGATGGCGCCGACCTCGGTGACGACCGTGATCGCGTGTTCGTAGTACTCGCACGCACCGGCGAAATCGCCCCGCATCGCGACCCGGGGCGCCAGTTCGCTCAGTGCGAACGAAATCCCCCACCGATCACCGAGCGCGCGGAACTCGGCCAACGCCGTTTCGAGGTACGCCTCCGCCTCAGGTCCCTCGTGGCCGAGCGTGATCCGCGTCTTGCCGAGGTGCAGCCGGGCGAGGGCACGCACCCACGGGTCCTCGTCGTCCAGCACGGGTTCCCACGCGGACAGGAAGTCCTCCGGCGCCCGCACCATGCGTTCCAGCGCGGGCACAACTCCCAGCGCCGGGTGATACCCGCCCGGAATCCGCCTGCTGATTTCGTAGACCTTGTGGATCCACTCCGCCGCCTCGTTCTGGTCGCTCCGCCCGGAAACCACGAACATGGAGACGAAGGCGTACACCACGGCCCGGATCTCGTCGGCCACCTCGCCGGGCAACGCGACGGCCGCCATGATCAGCTCGTTGCCCTCGGCCTTGTGCCCGCCGAGCCACCAGTACCAACCCGCGGCGGCGGCGAGCCGCATCGCCCCGTCCGCCTCCCCGGCGGCGAGCGCACCCCGCATCGCGGCGGCGATGTTGTCGTGCTCGGCCTCGAGCACGGCGAGCCATTCCAGCTGATCGGCACGGCGAAGCCGCGGCTCCGCGGTTTCGGCGAGTTCGGTGAAGTACGCGAGATGCGCATGGCGCGTCGCGTCCGCTTCCCCCGCCTCCGCCAGCCGCTGCTCGGCGTACTCCTTGATCGTGCCGAGCATCCGGTAGCGCGGCGCTTCCTCGCCTTCGGTGACCACCAGCGATTTCTCGGTCAGCGTGGTCAGCAGTTCGAGCACGTCGGCATTCTTCCCGCAGACCCGCTCGGCCGCCTCCAGGCTCGCCCCGCCGGAGAACACCGACAGCCTGCGCAGGATCACGCGTTCGGCGTCGGTGAGCAGCTCCCAGCTCCAGTCGATCACCGCGCGCAACGTCCGGTGCCGCGGCAGCGCGGTCCGGCTGCCCCCGGTCAGCAGCCGGAACCGGTCGTCGAGCCGGTGGGCGAGCTGATCGAGGGACATGGTGCGCAGCCGGGCCGCGGCGAGTTCGATCGCCAGCGGCATCCCGTCCAGTGCCCGGCAGACACGCGCCAGCATGCGGACGTCGGTGGCGACGTCCTTGCGTACCGCACCGGCCCGGTCTCGCAGCAACCGGACGGCCGGAGCGGACTCGATCTCGGCGGGATCGGCGTCTTCCGCCGGCAGGGCCAGAGGCGCGACCTGCCACAATGCCTCACCGGTGATGCCGAGGGGCTCCCGGCTCGTCGCGAGGATCCGCAGCCGGCGGCATTCCCCGAGCACCCGATGGGCGAACGTCGCGGCGGACTCGATCACGTGCTCGCAGTTGTCCAGGATCAGCACCATGTCCCGGTCGCGCACCGCGGCGGCGACCCGCTCCACCGGCTCCGTGTCCGGCGCCTCGCCGAGCAGTGCGTCCCGCAGCCTGAGCGCGGCCAGTACCGCCGATGCGACGTCTCCCTCGGCGCTGATGGGCGCGAGCTCGACCAGCCAGGCGCCGTCCGGCAGGTCCCTGAGCAGCGTGCGCGCGGTTTCGGTGGCCAGCCGGGTCTTCCCCGAGCCGCCCGGCCCGATCAGGGTGACGAGCCGATGCCCGGCGAGGAGTTCGCGGACCGCGGCGACGTCGGTGTCCTTGCCGACGAAGCTGGTCAGCTCGGCACGCAGGTTGGTCTTCGGAGTCTCCTCCCGCCGCCCCAGCTCGCCCCGCAGCAGCGCGACGTGCAGTGCGGACAGTTCCGGTGCGGGGTCGACACCCAGCTCGTCGGCCAGGGTTTCCCTCAGTCGCTCGTAAACACGCAGCGCATCGGTGTCGCGACCCGTCGCGACGAGAGCCCGCATCAGCGCGGCGACCAGCCGTTCCCGCACCGGATGCGCGGCCACCAGATCGGTCAGTTCCGTGACCAGATCGGCACCACGGCCGAGCTCGATCTCCGCGTCGAACCGGTCCTCCATGGCCGCCAGGCGCAGCCCTTCGAGCCGGGTGACCGCGGCGTCGAACGCCGCGCTCTCCTGCAGGCCGACGTCCTGCATGGCCGCACCACGCCACAGGGCGAGGGCCTCGCGCAGCAGCCGGGGGTCCTCGTCCTTGCGGGCCCTGCCGATGAGCCGTTCGAACCGCACGGCATCGACGGCGTCGGGCTCCACCCGCAGCCGGTAGCCGTCCGGCTGCCCGTCGACGACCCCGTCCGGTAGCGCTTTCCTTAGCCGGGAAACCAAGCGCTGCAAGGCATTCGCCGCGTCGGCGGGCGGCTGTTCGCCCCAGATCCAGTCGACGAGCGTCGCCTTCGGGACCACCCTGCCCGGGTCGAGCGCGAGGGCGGCCAGCAGCCCGCGCAGCCGGGCGCCCGGCACGTCGGCCGCACCGCCGTCGTCCGCGCGTACTTCGAATGGCCCCAGTATCCCGATCTGCACCCGGCCGATTTTGCCATGGGCGACGTCCGGGTCTCCGGCCGCTGGCCCGGCTCGGCCGGTGTCAGGGGCGTGTCAGGCAGGTGTCAGTCCGCTCGGCGACTGTGGTCACAACACCGCCACGAAAGGAAATCCGATGAGCCAGACAGTCGACATCCCGCACGGTCTCCCGATGGAGCGCGACGCGGGCCCGTTCGACCCGCCCCGCGAGATCACCCGGCTACGCGAGGCCCGCCCGGTCAGCCCGCTGATCTTCCCGGACGGCCACGAGGGCTGGCTCGTCACCGGCTACGACGAGGTCCGCCGGCTGATGGCCGACACGCGGTTCAGCTCCCGTCAGGACATCGGCGTCGTCCGCGTGCCGTTCGAGACGCCCGGTATGCCCGCTCCGACCGAACCGTCGCCGACGATGCCGGGCGTGTTCGTCGCCATGGACCCGCCGGACCACACGCGGCTGCGGCGCAAGCTCACCGGCGCCTTCACCGTCCGGCGCATGAAGCAGCTCGAAGCACAGATCGTCGAGATCGCCGAACGGCAGCTGGACCACGTCGCGAATCTCACTCCGCCGATCGACCTGGTCAAGGAGTTCGCGCTGCCGGTGCCGTCGCTGGTGATCTGCGAGCTGCTCGGTGTCCCCTACGCCGACCGGGAGACCTTCCAGGCCAACTCCGCCCAGTTCCTGGTCAAGGACCAGACCCTCGAAGAGAAGATGACCGCGCTCGTCGCGCTGAACACCTACCTCGCCGAGCTGGTCACGAGCAAGCGTGCCGACCCGGTCGACGACATCCTCTCCGATCTGGCCCGCGACGAGGACCTCAGCGTCGAGGAACTGACCGGCATGGCCTTCCTGCTGCTGCTCGCCGGCCACGAAACCACCGCCAACATGCTGGCGCTGGGCACCTTCGCGCTGCTGGAACACCCCGAGCAGCAAGCAGAACTGCGCGCCGACCCGGAACTGATGCCCGACGCCGTCGAGGAACTCCTGCGCTATCTGTCCATTGCGGACATCTTCTACCGCTACGCCACCGAAGACCTCGAACTCGGCGGGGAAACCATCCCCGAGGGATCGACCGTCGTCGTCTCGTTGCTGGCCGCCAACCGCGATCCCCGGCGCTTTGAAAACCCCGACACTCTCGACCTCCATCGCAAGGCCCGCGGTCACCTGTCCTTCGGCCACGGCGTCCACCAGTGCCTCGGCCAGCAACTGGCCCGCATCGAAATGCGCGCGGGTTTCGCCGGACTGCTGCGGCGTTTCCCGAGCCTGAAGCTCGCGATCCCCGCCGACGAGGTGAAACTCAAGACCGACATGAACATCTACGGCGTCCACGCGCTCCCGGTCACCTGGTGACATCCTCGGCCGCCCCCGCCACGACTTTCACGCCGTGGCGGGGGCGGACCGACACTCCTATCGGAACAACCGATCGCCAGGCGTGGCCATCCGATGGGTGGCGCCGTGCCTGCTCACCCAGGTACGGATGGCGGCGATGGACTGGGAGCACTGCCAGCCGTCGTTGTACTCGGTCACCTGATCCTTGGCCCAGCCGGCGATGATGCCGTTGACGCCCGCTTCGCCCAGCAGTTTGTCGACGTACCAAGGATCGTTGTAGTCAGTCGTCCACGAGAACGTCGCCGCGAGGGAACCGGCGTCGCGGTACTTGGCGGCCTTCTTCAACTCCGAGCAGGTGTAGTAGCCGGGCTCCGTGCAGTTGCCGAATCCCTTCCTGATGTCGGAATCGCCGTAGTCCATCGCCCGGCGGCCGTTCGGCAGTCCCGCGCCGTGCTTGGCGTAGACGCCCTGCGCCGTGGCGAGCGACCCGGTGGTGGTGATGCCCTCGAGCTTGCCGAGCCTGCCCTGCAGGCTCTGCCAGCCACGCCCACCCACATCCGGCGTGGCGCCGCCGTGGTACTCGTAGAATCCGTACAGCACCTGGATTCCCGCCGCCGTCAGTTTCTGTGCCTTGTCCCGCAAACCGGCGACACTGCACGCGCGGTTGGGTTGTTCCCCGCAGTAGTTGGGATCCTTGATGTCCAGCCACACCAGTGACAGCCGCCGTCCCGCGCGTGCCTCGGACACGATCAGGTCGAAGACGCTGTCGGCACTGGGCCCGTGGCGAGTTTCGCCCGCCGAGGAACAATCGTGATAGGCACGCCATTCGTTCGGGTTGTACCAGGAGCACATGTCGATCTCGACGGCGTTGGCACCGTGCTTGAGCGCGGCACGCACCCCGTCCAGGGTGTCGACGCGGTGCGCGATCGCATACACCGGCCGCTGTCCGGCTGCCGTGGCCGGGGAAACACCGAAGAATCCGGCCCCGAGGACCGCGCACACTGTCGTGAGGACCGCCCGGCGTCGTCCGTGTCCTCTCTTGGTAAAGCTCCGCTGACTCGCCTTCATGACACCTCGCTTCACGTAGTGTCCTGCGTCACACGAGCACACCGAGGGTCCAGCGCCGCCACCGGGAAGACCAGCCTCTGCCAGCGACTTTGCCCGACCTTACGGCCGTTCTTGCCCGGAAAGCTCAGCCGTTCGGCCGATCGGACGAGCGGTCCACTGTGGAGTGACGCGCCGGTTGCCGCTGGCTGTGTAACCCCTCCCGTATCTCCTTCTCGGCGGAGGTATCAGCCGAGCGAGAAGGAGCAGCCGCATGTCAGGGAGAATCGGCTTCGTCGTGGCAAGCGTGGTGGCGTTGTCCGTGACCGGAAGCCTGGCCGTCGCACCACGCGCGATGGCGGCCACACCGCGTTACACGCTGACCGTCGGCCCGGACGCGGTCCAGCGGTACACGGGGATCAACGACAACGGCGACATCATCGGCGTCGGCCAGCAAGCCGGGGCGCAGAACGGGGAAGGCTTCGTCCTCAAGGCGGGCACGAACACGCCGACGTTCCTGTCGACGGCGGCCGACCCGGGCAACACGCGGCAGTTCACCACCCCGCACGCGATCAACACCCACGGGGCGGTGGCCGGGGACGTCTTTCCGTCCGGCAGCGCGAACATCCGCCGGGCCACCAGGTGGCCGACGCCGGGCGCCGGCGGCGTCGACCTGGGAGTGGACCCGAACCAGCCCTTCTTCGACGTCGAGGCCACCGGAATCAACGACACCGGCCTGATCGCGGGCAGGACCGTGGATCCGGCCAGCAAGGTCACCGCATGGACGGTGAGCGGGTCCACGATCACCAGGCTGCCCAGCCTTCCCGGCGGACGGCAGGCGAGGGCTCTCGCGGTGAACAACACCGGTCTGGTGGTGGGCTCGTCGGCCAGCTCGGCGTCCGCGGTGTCCGCGTCCGCGTGGCAGAACGGTCAGGTCAGGAGCCTGGGCGCGTTGCCGGGCGGCGATTTCGCCGAGGCCGACGCCGTCAACTCGGCAGGCGTCGCCGTCGGCGTCTCCAACACGACACCGAGTGGGGACGGCGTCGACCTGCACGCGGTCAAGTTCTCCGGCGAAACGGTGACCGACCTGAACATCCCGGGTACGAGCACGCTGGCCAACGCCACCGCCACCGGGATCAACGACAGCGGCGTGATCGTCGGCGCGCTGCCCAACGGCGGCGCGTACGTCTACCGGAACGGGGTCACCACCGACCTGAACACGCTGATCCCGGCCAACTCGGGATTCCGCATCGTCAACGCGACCGGGATCAACGACAAGGGCGCGATCGTCGGCGTGGCAAGGAAAGGATTCGGCGGGCGCACCTTCGGCGTCCTGCTCACCCCGGCCGCGTGACCGTGTTCTTCGGGCGTCAAGCACACCACCGACGCCGGAGAAGCCCGCAACCACACCGAAAAAGCCGTCCAGCGCACCGTCCCACTCGCCATGATCACCCAAAGCCTCGTGATCATCTGGTACCACCTCGCAGGCCACTCACCCCGCGCCACAGCAGCACACCGAGCCCGCGCACCCTGGTACACAACGAAAAACACCCCAGCCACCACGACATGGTCACCAAGCTCCGCCGCGTCCTCATTGCAGCCCAATATCGTGCCGACCCAGCCCAACCACCAACCCCCGAACAAATCCACACCATACACCTAGCCTGGGAAAACACCGCCGCATAACTGCGAAAGTCGAGGCCATCAGTTCACCCGAGTAACTGTTCAGGTCATTGTGGTGTTTGTTGGTAGCCAAGGGTTTCCGGTGATGGCGTCGCGGATGGCGGTGATGACGTGGACGCGGTTCTTGCGGACGGTGGAGATGTAGCTGCGGACGCGGAGCCAGGTGTGGGCGCCATGTTGGGTGCGCCAGCCGCCGGAGATTTTGAGTTGGGCTTTGATCATGCGGAGATCGCGTTCGGCCTGGTTGTTGGTGAAGGGGACTCGCAGGTCGCGGGCGAAGCGCAGCACTTGGTCCTGGTAGTCGCGCAGGCGTACCAGGAGGTTACGGGTCTTGCTCTGTTTGCGACCTCGTTCCGGTGGGTGCAGGAGCAGTCCGAGGTTGATGGTGCGGAGGAACCTGGAGATCAGCGGGTCACGGATGCGGGCGGGGATCTCGGCCTGTCCGGCGTCGCGTGCGGCGTGCGCGGCGGTGTTGAGTTCCTCCAGGGTTTTGATCGCGATGAGTGGCCAGGTGTGTTCTGGATGGGTTTCGCTGGCGGCGACCAGTTCGCGCAGGTGGTGGGCGTTGCAGCGGGCGTGGATGCGTCCGTAGTCCTGATAGGACAGCCAGCCGTCGTGCACGATGACGCCACGGAAACCGCGCAGGATTCCGAATTCGTCCATCGCCTCGCCGCCGCGCAGCCGGTGGGGCAGGTAGGCGGTCAACGTGGAGGTGCAGGCGGTGTGCAGCCACCAGCGTTTGCCTTCGACACGGATACCGGTTTCGTCGAAATGCGCCACCGGCGCGGCCCGCAGCTGGCGGACGACGCATCCGGCGAACTCGTCCAGTCTGCTCGCGACCGGGGCGAGGACGCCGCCGACCCAGCCGGTCGAGACCGGCAGTCCCAGCACGTCCGCCAGCAGCTGAGCGGTCCGTACGACCGGGATGTGCTGATACGTCAGCAGATAGACCGCCAACGCCGTCACGTTCGGCCCGTAGCACACCGCTGCGGTCGCCTCCGCCGGTCCGGCCGCGGTGGTGACATGACCGCACCCACGGCAGCGCAACCGGCGCAGCCGGTGCTCGGTCACCGACGGCCGCACCGGTGGCAGATCCACCACCTGACGACGGACGATCCCAGCGTCACCGGCCTGCCGCAACCGGCAACCGCACCCCGCGCACGACGAGGGCACGTGATTGACGATCGTGTCGGGATTCTCGACCACCGACAGGTTCGCTCCAGGGGCACCGGGTTGCTTACCCTGCCTGCGTCCAGTCTTGCCACGCAACGATTTCGGTGCCGGTTTGCTGAAGCGGTCAGCCGACGGAGGCATCGACGAGTTACCCGAGTTCGACCCGAGACGACGCTTCAGCACCGCAACTTCATCACGAAGAGCGGCGATCTCCCCACGCGCACGCGCAAGCTCCACCGCCTGCGCCGCCACCAGCGCGGCCAACTCGTCATACGACGGCTGGACACCCTCTCCCACAACAAGATCATCCCACAAACCCCTCCACAGCAAGCAAAGGGGCCTGAATAGTTACTCACCCGATCGTGTCGAACACATGTTCTATCAGCTGCGGTATGATGGTGTCGTGTCCGAGAACCTGTCCACTCCGGAACCGCCGCAGGACCTGTGGCGGCGATCCGGTCGTGCGCTCGCCGACGAGGTGCGTACCCGACTGGAGTCCCTGTGGCGTCTGGACGCCGAGCTTGGCCAGTTCCTCATGGAGATCGAGTCGCGTGATGTGTCCGAGCTGTACGGGTATGGGTCGACAGCGGCATGGTTCGCGCACATGGCACGAATGTCGCGGGGTGAAGCCAAAAAATACCTCGACCGAGCCCACGGACTGAACCCCGGCCGCAACATCGACGGTACCGAACTCCCCGCCACCGCGCCAGCAACGCGTGCCGCCGCACTCGACGGTGAGATCGGCCCGCACCACAGCGATCGGATCCTCCAGTTCCTGAAGAAGGTTCCCAGATTTGTGTCCAATGAGGACAGAAGCAGCGCCGAGAAAATCCTCGTCGAACTCGCCCGCCACGCCACACCACAGGAAGTGGTCAAGGCCGCCGACGAAATCCTGGCCCGCATGGACCAGGACGGAAAAGAACCAAAAGACCCAGACCCACCAGAGCGCAAGCCCGAGTTACGGTTGCGGCAACGGAAAGACGGCTGGTACGACATCGACGGCCAACTCGACCCCATCACCGGCACCCGGCTGAGCACGATTCTCGATCCTCTCGCCACACCACGCCCCGCCGGGGAAGACAGGTGGCCGGATCTGCGGTCGCCGTCCCAGCGGTACGGAGAAGCCTTCGGCGAAGCCATCGCCATGCTCGCCAACGTGCCCGACGTGCCGGGTGGCGACCGCGCCCAACTCCTGGTCACGGTCACGCTGGACGACCTGAAGTCCAAGCTGGGCACCGCGTGCCTGGACATGGTCTCGCAGATCTCCGCGACCGAAGCCCGCATGCTGGCCTGCGACTGCCAGGTCATCCCCGCCGTCCTGGGAACCAAAGGCGAACCCCTCGACCTCGGCAGAGCCAAGAGACTAGTCACTCCAGCACTACGGAAAGCGCTGGTAATCCGGGACGGCGGCTGCGCCTTCCCCGGCTGTCACCGCAAGCCCCGACACTGCGACGCCCACCACATAACCCTGTGGACCCACGGCGGACACACCATCCTCCGGAATCTCGTCCTACTCTGCGGCGCCCACCACCGACTCCTCCACAAAGCCAACTGGACAGTCCGCATCGCCGAAGACGGATTGCCGGAATTCACCCCGCCCGACTACGTGGATCCGCTACGCACACCCCGAAGAAACAACCTCCACATACCCATCGCCCGTTGAACCCATGGTGGGCGTGGGCCATTGCTGGCGCCTTTTTGTGGTGGCTGGTCGGGTATCTGTTAGTGGTTACTGCGGCGGCGCCGGGCAGCAACCGGATCGCGTCGAGCACTGCTGTCCACGAGGTTGGACCCGTCTCCAGGGACAGGTCGCCCGTCAGGCCGCACGCGCGCCAAGCGGTCGTGGAACTCCTACCGGAACCGATTCAGGTCTCCGAGCGCCAGACCTCGACCGGCGTCATGCACACTGATCACGCAACCCTGGGATCAATCTTCCTTCCACAGCAAGAGAAATCATCGACCAAGGGCTGCTTTTATGATCAATTAGGGTGCGCCGTTCTGTCTAGCCTTACCTCAGCAAGGAGAGCACTACCGAGTCGCGAGACAGTGACCGGCTCTCCGCCACACGGTGCGGATGCCTTCTACTTACGCTGCTCGGCGACCAACCAGCACAGGCAGAAAGGATGACCGGCTGGGTCGGCGTATACCTGGAAGTCGTCCCCGGACGTGGTGCCGGCAGCCGCTTTCAGCACCGAGGCACCGAGAGCCATGACCTGCTCGTGCGCTTCGGCGAAGTCCTCGACCCAGAGGTCGAGGTGCATCTGCTGCTGGGCCGGGCCGTCCGGCCATTCCGGTGGAACGTGGTCAGGAGCCAGCTGCACACCGATCCGCTGTGCGCCGTCCACCATCACCATGTGCCAGTCGCCGTCTTCGTCCACCTCCCCACCTGTCGTGAACTTGTTCGCCGTGGCACCGGCCCACAACGTGATTTGCCGGTATCCCGGGGAACGGGCAGGACCATCCCCCGGGCGCGGGTTTCCCAGGAGTGGCACGGACAGTCAGCGGATCAGGCGGAAGAACCCGCGCACCTGCTCGATCAGCGACTCCGGCTGCTCCAGCGCGGCGAAGTGGCCACCATGCGGCAACTCCTCGAACCAGCGCAGGTCGGTGAACCGCAGCTCGGCCTCCCGTCTCGACGGGCGGGTTATGTCGCGCGGGTAGACCGACAGTCCGGATGGCGCGGTCACCTTGTCCCGGAAGTGGGCGAAGCTCTCCCAGTACAGGCGCGCCGACGACGTGGCCGACGCGGTGAACCAATAGACCGAGATCTCGTCGAGGATCGTCTGCCGCGACAACGCGTCCTCGGGATGGCCGTCGTTGTCCGTCCACGCCCAGAACTTCTCGGCGATCCAGGCGGCCTGCCCCGCCGGGGAGTCGGTGAGACCGTAGCCGAGGGTCTGCGGCCGGGTCGCCTGGATCGCCGAGTAACCCCGGCCCGTGCGCTGCATCTCCTTCTCGGCCTGAAGATTCGCCAGCTCCGCGGGCGTCGGGTCGTCGAACGTGCCCGCCGCCACCGATCCCAGGTTCAGGTGCACGCCGGCGACCCGCTCGGGCGCCACCTCGCCCAGCGCGCCGGACACCGCCGAACCCCAGTCACCACCCTGCGCGCCGTACCGTTCGTAACCCAGCGAGACCATCAACGTGTCCCAGGCGCGCGCGATGCGCGTGATGCCCCATCCGGTCGTCGACGGCTTGTCGCTCCAGCCGTACCCGGGCAGCGACGGCGCGACCACGTGGAAGGCGTCCGCCGGGTCGCCGCCGTGTGCGCGCGGGTCGGTCAGCGGGCCGAGGATCTCCAGGAACTCCAGCACCGAACCCGGCCACCCGTGCGTGAGCACGAGCGGGAAGGCGTCCGGCTCCGGCGAGCGGACGTGCAGGAAGTGGATGCCCAGCCCATCGATCGTGTCTCGGTACTGCGGGAACACGTTCAGCCGCTCTGCGAACCCGAAGTCGTAGTCCTCGGCCCAGCTACGGCACAGCTCCTGCGCATACGCCAGCGGCAAACCCTGTGACCAGTCGTCCACCGGCTCGCGCTCGGGCCACCGTGTCCGTCGCAATCGTTCACGCAGATCCGCGATCTCGGCTTCGGTGATGCTGACCTCGAACGGCTCGGCGGACATGGCAAGGTTCCTTACTGGTCAAGGCGTTGTCGGATCAGGAGACACGTCAATGCTGGATGCGTATCACACCCCGTTGGTGGACCGAGGTGACCTTCGGCGCAGCCCGCGTTGAGCGCCGGCACCCCGAAAGCTCGTCAAGCTGAGACAGCCGCGCCGCAGTTCCGTCACCGCGCCGAGCCGACGGGGATGTCGTCGATGTTCAGCCGCAACCAGACGTCGTCCACGAAAACGTTCAGGTCGGGGCCCCGGCCGACCACCTGTGCCGTTCTGGGCAAGGGCCGCCCGTCCGGCCCGGCCAGCCGGTACTTGCCGGTCACCTGGAACCGGTCGCCGTCCAGGACGCCGACCACCAGACGATCGTGGTCGGGCCGGTAACCGCCGTACAACGCGACGCGGGACCCACCGACCGCGAGGGCCTTGGCGCCGCGAACGTCGTTGTGCCATCCCGTCACGGCGCCGTCGTGGACCCGGACGATCGGAAAGTCGTCGTAATAGCAGGCCCACGCCGTGTCGCCGTCGACGTTGAGTGCGTAGCAGTCCTCGATCGACCCCCACGCGCTGTCGTCCGGCAGAGAAAACCGCCAATCCTGGGTCAGGGCGGTGGAGAAGCGCGTCAGCCCACTCGCCCCCAGCGGAGGCCGGCCTTCCGAATCGCCCCAGCCGAAGTTGCCGTAGATCCCTTCGTCGAAGTATCCCACCCACGTCTCGCCCCGGCGGGTGGTCTGCACGTGCTGGATGCCGTCACCGACGGTCTCCCCGAACACCACCGCTCCGTCGGAGTCGTACACGATCGCGTTGCGGTCCGGCCCTTCCGGCCGCCACCTGCACCGGGAGCCGACCACGAGCACCTGGCCGTCGGGCAGCGGCTGAACGGTGGGGTACGCCACCGAAAGAGACCTGATCCGCGCGGCGATGGCCATGTCCGGCGTGTGCACGGTCACGCGTGCCGTCACGGGCCTGGACGTCCGGGGCTCGGGGAAGGTGGCGCCTCCCGGCGTCGTCGTCCGCACCGTGAGTTCCGACAGGTCCTCCGGTGCCGCCCACAGCGCCACGACCTCGCCCGACGGGCCGGCCGACGCGGACACCAGTTCATCGCCCGCTTGCGGCGCCACGAGCCGCGAGTGGTGACGGGCTCGGAGAGTCCCCTGCCGTGCCTTCTTCTGCCGCCGCTGAGCCCAGCCACTGATCACTGACACATTCGATCACGGGACCTACCAGCCGACGGCGGCGCCGTCCTTGCGGTGATCGGACGCGGCCCGGTAGATCCCGTTGACCGGTCCGTTCGCCCCGGTCGACGCCGGCCAGTCGCCCGGGCGCTCCGGGGTGAACGCGATCGCCTGGTAGCCGCCCATGCTGCTGCTCGACGGCGGGAGGAGGTGATGGCCCATCGCGGCGAGCGAGGCGCCGACCAGTTCGTGCAGTTCCCGTTCGAGGACAAGGCGATCGTGGAAGTGGTCGTGGTGGAAACGAGCGGCGTCGGTGGCGGCCTGCGGGTTCATGCCGAGGTTGACCATGTTGACCATCTCGAGCGCCTGGGCCTGGGCCTGTTCGCTGCCGCCCATGTTGCCGAAGGAGAGCACGGGCCTGCCGTCACGCGTGACGAAGGCGGGCATGAGGGTGTGGAAGGGCCGTTTGCGGGGCGCGACGATGTTCGGCGAGGCGGGGTCGAGGTTGAACAACGCGCCGCGGTTCTGCAGCGGGAAGCCGTAGCCGGGAACCGTGACTCCCGAGCCGAACGTGTCGAAGTTGCTGTAGATGAACGATGTCATGTTGCCCCAGTGGTCGGCGGTGGTCACGTAGACCGTGCCGGAGTTGACCGCGCCGGGGACCTGGGGCGGGTGGGCGCGGGCCGGGTCGATCCGGCGGCACAGGTCGGCGGCGTGCGCGTCGGAGAGCAGCATGTCCAGTGGTACGGGGACGAATCGCGGGTCGCCGTTGTAGCGGTTCAGATCGTCGTAGGCGAGTTTCTTGGCCTCGATCAGCAGATGCCAGAACAACGGCGACCGCGGCCCCAGCGTGGCCAGGTCGTGGCCCAGCACCGGGACGAACTGCTTGATGACGTTCAGCATGATCAGCGCGGCGAAGCCCTGGTTGGCCGGTGGCAGCTGATGCATCCGATAGCCGTGGTAATCCACCGAGATGGGTTCGACCCATTCGGCGTGGAACGCGGCGAGATCGTCCGTGGTCATCGCGCCGCCGAGGCGTCGGCTCTTCGCGACGACGGCTCGGGCGATTTCGCCGCGATAGAAGGCGTCCCGGCCCTGCCGTTGCAAGGCGCGGTACGCGCGAGCGAGGTCCGGGTTGCGGAAGATCCCGTACAGCGGAGGCACGTTCCCGTCGACCAGGAACGTCCGCGCCGAATCGGGATCCTTACGCAGCAGTTCGACCGCGCCACCCCAGTCGTGGTGGATGCGCTCGGTGAGCCCGAAGCCCTGCGTGGCCAGTTCGACCGCAGGCTGCAGCACGACGTCGAAACGCTTGCGGCCGAAGCGTTTCAGCAGCTGGTCCCAGCCCTCGACCGCTCCTGGCACGGTCGCCGAGTCGATCCCCGTGTAGGGCATGCCGTTGGCGGCGGTGCGGCCTCGCGCGCGGAAGTACTCCGGCGTCCACGCGGCGGGCGCCCAGCCGCTGGAGTTGAGCCCGTACACCCTGCGGTCGGCGGCGGAATAGTGCAGCGCGAAACTGTCCCCGCCGATGCTCGCGCTGCCCTCCTCGACCAGTCCGAGCACGGCCGCGGTGGCCACCGCGGCGTCGGCGGAGGTGCCGCCCTCGGCGAGGATCTTCAGCCCGGCCTGGGCCGCGACCGGCTGGCTGGTGGCGACGACGCCGTTGCGCGCGACGACCTCGGCCCGGGTCTGCCCGCCCCAGCCCGCCGGACGGTCTCCGCGCACGGCGGCGACGGTGATCCCGGGTTCGGGGACCGCCGCGGTCGGCATGCCGAAGGGCGTCGCGCTGAGCGTCGGCCCGGTGGCAGTCCCCGGTCCGGCCGCCGCCGCGACGGCGGGACTCCCCTCGCCGAGCGCGGCCGCCGCGAGGGCCGCGCCACCGGCCTTGAACAGATCCCGGCGCGAAGGCCTGACCGGAGTGTCCACGAGCCCTTCCTTTCCCGCCGGGCGCGTCGGAAAGCCGCCTCGTCGAGCCGAGATCGGTAACCTGCCGGGATCATAGGCACCGTGGCCGGGGAGTTGTCCAGACAAATCACGCGGTCGGCTCCGGGCCTTCCGGCATCGGCGGCACGCTTTCGGCTAGATTGCGAGAGGTGTTCGGCCACGTGAAAAGGCAGCTCCGGCAAGTCGGCGAAACCGATCGAGAACTCGTCCGGCTCAGTGCCGCGCTCCCCCGCACCCGGGCTGACGACGTGCTCACGGCGGTCAGCGTCGCCGCGAACAAGGGCAGGCTGTGGTGGGCGGTCGGCGCCGTCCTCACCGCGCGCAAGGGCGCGACCCGCCGAGGCGCGTTGCGCGGGGTCGCCGCCATCGCGGGTGCCAGCGCGTCGGCGAACCTCGTCTGCAAGCTGCTGTTTCCCCGCCGGCGACCCGCCGCCGAAGAGGTTCCGGTGCACCGGAGGCTCACGAAGCGACCGACCTCTTCGTCGTTCCCGTCCGGGCACGCGGCCTCCGCCGCCGCGTTCACCACGGCCGTCGCCATGGAATCGCCGAAGGCCGGGCTCGCGATCGCCCCGCTGGCCGCCGCCGTCGCCTACTCCCGGGTGCACACCGGCGTGCACTGGCCGAGCGACGTGGGTGCCGGGGCACTGATCGGCGTCGCCGCCGGGCTCGCCACCCGGCACTGGTGGCCGCTGCACCCCGACGTTCCCGCTCGCACCGCGCACGACGCCGAAGCGCCGCTCATGGTCGACGGCGAGGACATGCTCGCGCTGGTCAACCCGAGCTCCGGGGTCGACGGGCAGGACCCCACCGAGGACGTCCGCTACGCCTGGCCCAAGGCGACCCTGATCTACCCCGACCCTGCCACCGACATCCGCACCCAGCTCGAATCCGCGATCGCGGCGGCGGGCGGTACCGTCCGCGCGCTCGGTGTCGCGGGCGGGGACGGCACCGTCGCCGCGGTGGCCTCCGTCGCCGCCGAGCAGGGACTCCCCCTCGCTCTCATCCCGGCGGGCACGCTGAACCACTTCGCGCGCGACGTCGGCGTCCGCTCGATGCCCGACGCCGACGAAGCCACCGAAAACGGCTCCGCGGTCGGAATCGACCTCGGCGAGGTCGAGGTCGACGGGCCCAGCGGCCCCGACCGCCGGTGGTTCGTCAACACCGCCAGCCTCGGCGGCTATCCGGAAATGGTGCGGGTGCGGGAAAAACTCCAGGAGCGGCTGCCGAAATGGGCCGCGGGCGTCATCGCGCTCGTCCGCACGCTCCGGCACGCGAAGCCACTCCAGATCGAGCTCGACGGCAAACGGACCGCGGTATGGCTGATCTTCGTCGGCAACGGCACCTACGCGCCGAAGGGCGTCGTGCCCAGCCGCCGTCCGGCACTCGACACCGGCCTGCTCGACGTCCGGTACCTGCGCGCCGATCTGCCCTACTCGCGGGCCCGGTTCGTGCTCGCCACCCTGACCGACTCGCTCACCGCGAGCCACGTCTACCGGGAAGCGGACGTGTCGGAACTCGACGTCCGCGTGCTCGACGGAAACCGCAGGATCGCCACCGACGGCGAGGTAGGCCCGCTCGGCAACCACTTCCGCTTCCGGTCCCGCCCCCGCGCGCTGACCATCTACCGCAAGCCCTAGGGCGACACACCCCGGACCATCCGAAATCGATGGCCAACGCAATTCCCGCGCAACCATTCTAAAGTCGTGAATGGCACATTGAGGACGTTCAACGCCGCGAATGCGCCATTCACGGCGCTTTGACCTGGCACGGCAGGGTCCATCCTTTCGTAGGTACAGCACCAGGGTCGCCCGTTCTACATTGAACTCGCGCCGATTCTCCCGGTGCACACACCCCCACCGTTATTTCTTTTTCTGCATGCCCGAAGAAGGAGCCGAAATGCAGATCAGAAAATCATCGGCCATTGTCGCCCTGCTCGCCGCGGCCGGACTGGCGGCGACCGTCACCCAGGCTTCCGCCGCCGTGGACTCGCCGAAACACCATGCCAAGCACGGCATGGGCCTCGACCTCGCCGGGCTGAGGGCCGCCAAGGCGTCGAACGCCTTCACCGCGCACGCCGCCGCGCTTCCGGTCCGAGAGCGCATCGGCGCGCCGCCCGCCAGCTACGACCTGACGCAGTACGCGTTGTCGCCCGGCGACCAAGGGCAGGTCGGCTCCTGCGTGACCTGGGCTACCGGCTACACCGGATACGGCGTGCTCATGAAGGAACAGGGAATCGCCGGCTCGCCGATGGCCCCGATGTTCATCTACTCCCAGATCGCCAAGGGCAACGACCAGGGCACCTGGGCCTCGGTCGCGCTCCCGATGGAGCAAAAGCAGGGCATCGACACCAAATCCCACTACTGGCAGGGCGACTTCGACTACACCACCCAGCCCGACCAGTCCGAGCGCACCAACGCCGCGCACTACAAGCTGTCGGGCTACACCGAACTTCCCACCAGCGGCAGCTCGGCGAAACAGGCCATCGAAAACGCCATCTCGCAGGGGCAGCCGGTCCCGATCGGGTTCAGCGTCCACCAGAGTTTCATGGACCTCGACAGCTCGACCGCGAGCGACTACTCGTACCTGCCCGGCGACTCGTCCAGCGACCCCGTCGTCGGCGGCCACGAAGTGACCATCGTCGCCTACAACCAGCAGGGCGTGAAAATCGAGAACAGCTGGGGCAGCGGCTGGGGCGCGAACGGATTCGTGACCGTGCCGTGGGAATTCTTCAACACCGGGGACGTGGACGAAATCCACGCCATGGGCAAGCTCGTCCAGAACTGAACGCCCAACCCGGATGCCGTGAAGGCCTCCTTACCGACGCCCAACGCCGGTAAGGAGGCCTTCACGGCGTCACAGTCGTCCGAACATGGGAGGAGCACAGCGGATTCGGACATAAGGTATCGTTCCGATGCCCGAGTTGCATTACTCCGTTCAGTGGCCGTTGAAATGGTGTCACGCGGGCTACGATCCTGACGCGCGACAACTCAATGATCCATCGAAAGGAGTGCCATGCTCGGCACGCTGGTCATAACCAGTCTAATCCTGTCCTCGTTCGCCGCGCCCGCCGCCTCTCCGACAACGTCGGCGCCGACCGAAAAGATCACCCTCGACATCAGGACGATCAACGGCTCCGGCTGCCCGGCAGGAACGGCCACCGCAGCAGCGGACGTCGCGCCCGACAACACCTCTTTCACCGTGTACTACAAGAACTTCAAGGCGCGCGCCGGTGATGGCGCACCTGCCACCGACTTCCGCAAGAACTGCCAGATCAACGTCCTCGTGCACGTTCCCCAGGGCTTCACGTACGCGATCGCAAGCGTCAGCTATCGAGGTTTCGCACATCTTGAAAATGGCGCAAAAGGACTGGAACAGGCGAATTACTACTTCACCGGAACTAGCCCAACGGCGCGCATCGCGCACCCGCTGAACGGCCCATTCCACGGGGCATGGGAAATGACGGACACCGCGGACGTGCTCGTCTACGCGCCCTGCGCCGAGGAACGCAATCTGAACATCAACGCCGAACTACGCGTGAACGCGGACGCGGCCGCGGCGAATTCGGTCAGTTACATCGAAATGGACTCCGAGCACGGGAGCGTGGACACCATTTACCACTTCTCCTGGAAGCGCTGCTGAGCCCCACCCCCACGGAGCGCAGGCCGTGGTCCGTGAATGCCACATTGAGGAACTCTGATTCCCTCAATGTGGCATTCACGGACTTCACGACGAGCTGCTTCAGACCGTCCCCCGCTCGACGGCCCGGCCCGTCATCCGGGACCGCAGGCCGTCCAGCAGCAGCTCCAGCGCCAGTTCGAAGTCGGCGGGCCCGCCCGGCGCCTTGTCGATCGCGCCGGCGCTCGCGGCCTGCAACGCCGTCTGCTCCTCCACGGTGTGCCCGAAGACGAGGTGCAGGAGCGCGCGAGTGCCGACGTCGACGAGATCATCGGGCAGGCCACCGTCCCGCAACGCCCTGCGCAGCTGGTTGGCGGGCTCGCCCGCGCCCAGCCCGAAGGTGTACCCCGCGACGACCACCTCGGCGCCGTCCCGGTAGGCGAGCATGGCGTCCCGCAGTTCGTCGCAGACCTCGACCACGCGCCGGTCCCACGCCCGGGCCCGGCGCGGCCGCCTGCCCCTGGCCAGAATCTCGTCGGCCACCGCGGCCAGCAGCGTCTGTTTGTTCGGCACATGGTGGTAGAGCGCACTCGGCTGCACGCCGAGGTCGGCGGCCAGCCGCCGCATCGTCAGCGACTCCAGCCCGTACTCGTCGAGCACCGTGATCGCCCGGTCCACGACGTCCTTCCGGTGATAGCGCACGCACACCCCTCCCGTTGACCTCTCGACTCCCCCAGTTTAACCTGAACGCAGTTCAGGTGAACGCCGTTCAGGTCACGGAGCCACCCAACGCCGGGAGAAGAACCATGAAAACCGCCTTCCACCAGCTCGCCGAAGAGATCCTCGCCGGGATCCCTGCCACGCCCGAGGACGCCCTCGCGGTGCTGCGCGCCGACGACGCCGAGCTGATGTCGCTCGTCGCGGCCGCCGGCACCCTGCGCCGGGCCCACTTCGGCAACACGGTGAAGGTGAACTACCTCGTCAACCTCAAGTCGGGCCTGTGCCAGGAGAACTGCAACTACTGCTCGCAGGCGCTGGGCTCCAGCGCCTCGATCCTGAAGTACTCGTGGCTGTCCACCGACGAAGCGCTCCAGCAGGCCGGTGCCGGGCTGAGCGGCGGCGCGAGCCGGGTGTGCCTGGTCGCCTCCGGCCGCGGACCGTCCAATCGGGACATCGACAAGGTCACCTCGATGGTCGGCGAGCTCAAGGAGCGCTACCCCGGCGTCGAGGTCTGCGCCTGCCTCGGCCTGCTCGCCGACGGCCAGGCCGAGCGCCTCAAGGAAGCCGGGGTGGACGCCTACAACCACAACATCAACACGGCCGAGAGCAACCACGAGAACATCGTCCAGACGCACACCTACGCCGATCGCGTGGCCACCGTGGAGAAGGCGAAGGGCGCGGGGATCTCGCCGTGCTCTGGCCTGATCGCCGGGCTCGGCGAGACCGACGAGCAGCTAGTGGAGGCGTTGTTCGCGCTCAAGGAACTCGACGCGGATTCGATCCCGGTCAACTTCCTCATGCCCTTCGACGGCACCCCGCTGGAGAACATCTGGACGCTCTCCCCCATTCGCTGCGTGAAGATCCTCGCGATGGCCCGTTTCGTCTGCCCGGACAAGGAAATCCGCATCGCAGGCGGCCGCGAGATGCACCTGCGCTCGCTGCAGCCGATCGCGTTGCACATCGCCAACTCGATCTTCCTCGGCGACTACCTCACCTCCGAAGGTCAGGAAGCCAAGACGGACCTGGAAATGATCCGTGACAACGGTTTCGTCGTGCTGGGCTCCGAGGAAGACCTCGCCCAGCGGGTCGAGCAGCCCGCCGACCCGGTGATCCGGCGGCGGGGCGCCGGGACCGACGTCCTGCCCAACGCGTGAGCGCCCCGGACCTGCTCGCGTTCGACCGTGAGCACCTGTGGCATCCCTACACGTCGATGACCGATCCGGTGCCGACGCGGCTGGTCACCGGCGCGTCCGGGAGCCGGATCACCCTCGACGGCGTCGGCGAGGTGGTCGACGGAATGGCGTCGTGGTGGTCGGCCATCCACGGCTACCGGCACCCGGTGCTCGACGAGGCGGTGCGCCGCCAGCTCGACCGGATGGCGCACGTGATGTTCGGCGGCCTCACCCACGAGCCCGCGGTCGAGGTCGCCCGGCGCCTGATCGACCTCACGCCCGCCGGGCTGGACCGCGTTTTCCTCGCGGATTCCGGCTCGGTGAGCGTCGAGGTGGCGATGAAGATGTCGCTGCAGTACCAGCGCGGCACCGGCCGTCCGGAGCGAACCCGGTTTCTCACGGTGCGCGGCGGCTACCACGGCGACACCTTCGACTGCATGACCGTGTGCGATCCGGACGGCGGCATGCACACGATGTGGTCCGGAGTCCTGCCGCAGCAGGTGTTCGGCGAACGCCCGCCCCGCTCCGCGAACGACGTCGATGCGTGGGCGACGGGGTTCCGTGAGCTGGCCGCCGAACACGCCGACCGGCTCGCGGGCCTGATCGTGGAGCCGTTGCTGCAAGGTGCTGGGGGTATGCACCCGTACGCCGCCGACTGCCTCCGCGTCTTCCGTGAGGTCGCCGACGAGCACGGTCTCGTGCTGATCTTCGACGAGATCGCGACCGGTTTCGGCCGTACCGGAACGCTTTTCGCGTCCGAAGCCGCCGATGTTCGCCCGGACGTGTTGTGCGTCGGCAAGGCACTCACCGGCGGCTACCTGTCGATGGCGGCCGTCCTGTGCACGGCCGAGGTCGCCCGCGGTCTTTCCGCCAGCGATTCCGGGGTTCTCATGCACGGCCCGACGTTCATGGGAAATCCGCTGGCCTGCGCGGTCGCGGCCGCCAGTCTCGACCTGCTCGCCGACGGGGATTGGGCGGCCGACGTTCGGCGGATCAACGCGGGATTGCAGGCGCTGCACCAGATCGAGGCTTCCGACGTGCGAGTGCTCGGCGCGGTCGGCGTGGTCCAGCTCGATCATCCCGTCGACACGGAGAAGGCGACCGACGCGGCACTGGCCCACGGCGTGTGGCTGCGCCCGTTCCGCGATCTGATCTACACCATGCCGCCGTATGTGTGCACGGAGGAGGACATCGCCGCGATCTGCGCGGGGATCGCGGCCGCCGCGGAGGTCGCATGACCGGCTGGACGGACTGGTTCGCCGAACAACGAGCCACACGCGAGGAAGCCGGGCTCCAGCGCACCTTGCGTCCGCGAGCGGCCGACGACGACGTCATCGACCTCGCGGGCAACGACTACCTGGGCTTGAGCCGCCACGCCGAGGTGCGCCGCGCGGCCGCCGAAGCCGCCTTGACCTGGGGCGCGGGCGCGGCGGCCTCCCGGCTGGTGACCGGCACGACGACACTGCACACCGAACTGGAACGCGAACTCGCCGAGTTCACCGGGCGCGCGGCGTCGCTGGTCTTCTCGACCGGCTACCACGCCAACCTCTCGGCCGTAACAGCGTTGGTGGACAAGCATTCCCTCGTCGTCTCCGACGCGCACGCACACGCCTCGCTCATCGACGCCGCCCGGCTTTCCCGCGCCGCGATCGAGGTCGTCCCGCACAACGACGTCGCGGCGGTGCGGGCCGCGCTGTCCCTGGCGAACGGCAGGCGGGCGATCGTGCTGACCGAGTCGATCTTCTCGGTGCTCGGCGACGCCGCCCCGATCGTCGAACTGGCCGGGGTCTGCGCCGAGCACGGCGCGCTGCTGCTCGTCGACGAGGCACACGGACTCGGGGTGGTCGGCGACGGCGGTCGCGGTCTCGTCCACGCGCGCGGTCTGGCCGGGCACCCGAACGTGGTGATGACCGCGACGCTGTCGAAATCCCTTGGTGCGATGGGCGGTGCGGTGCTCGGCCCGGCCGCGCTGATCGACCACCTCGTCAACCGGGCCCGTCCGTTCATCTTCGACACCGGCCTGGCGCCCGCGCCCGTCGCCGGTGCGTTGGCCGCGCTCCGCCTGCTGCGCCGGGAGCCCGATCTCCCTTCGCGGATTCACTTGCGTGGCGCGGAATTGGCCGACCGGCTCGGCGTGCGGCCGTCGGCGGGCGCGGTGCTCTCGGTCCCGATGCCTTCGCCGCAGTGTGCCGTCGCCGCCCAGGCTTCGGCGCTCGCGGCCGGAATCCGGGTCGGATGCTTCCGGCCGCCGTCGGTGCCCGACGGCGTCTCGCGGCTCCGGATCACCACCCAGCTCGGCGTCACCGAGGCTCAGTGGGAACACGCGGCGGACGCACTGGCCCGCATCGTCGGCGAGCGAATCTACGCGAACGCTGTCTCCACTGGATGAGGTCCATAACTCATAGCGAACTCATAGCGGACCGTCTTGTTCGGTCCAAGCCACCTGAGACGGGCGCAGCCCAGACACCAGGAACTCGTGAGCGGCCTTCCTGGCCGTCTCGACCGGGATCTCCGCGTCGGCCGGGTACTCCCGGGGGTTGTTCATGTAGTAGTACAGGACTTCCCCCCCGGGCGGGAGCGGGAATGTTCCGCCCCTCGAGTACGCCCCGTTCGGCGCGTCGTCGCCGACGTAGCGCAGGGTTGCCCGTTCGCCGTCCAACCCCACTTCGAGCCACGACTTGTCCGGATCGCCATCCGTGTACAGCTCGGCAAGCGTCGGACCGTTCATCGCCGCCACGGTGTCCAGAACTCGGTCGAGATCATCCGCTGTGGTGACTGTGGTCGCTCCGTTGGCGTTGCGGTCGTACCAGGCTTCGATCATGGCTTCTTTCCCTGTCCCAGGTAAGTTGTCCCCGTCGCTTGTCCGTCCGGCGAAGTCCCGTACACGGTGAGCGCGCTTCCTTGGGGCAAGATCTTAGGTAACAGCGTGTCACAGCCGAACGGCCCTATGCACACTTCGTTGTTGACAACCACAGTGGCGTTGGTGATGCCCTGATTCCGCATGTGAACGGCTAGCTTGACCTCAACGTCGGCGACTGTGGCGGGCATCCGCCGGGCTCCCTGGTCCTTGAAGAACTGGACGGCTGCGGCTTCCATCTCGTCGCGTCCACTCACGATGTGTCCTACGTCCCCCTCGCCCGAGCCGGCGACCCACTGCCCGTGCGTCTTTTGTCGCTCCTCCGGCTGGACAGGCCGGGGAAGCGCTCGTCTCAGCTCGTCGATGCGTGCTTGAGAAACCGGGGCGGGCTTCGCTTGCGCTGGTGTGGTGTGCACACCAGGTCGGCCACGGGCGATCGTCCGCTGTGCCTGCGGAGCGGCTTGCGCATTCGATGGGCTCTGCGCTCGTCCTAGGCTCGCCAGATAGGCCCGTAGCCCTTCAGCGATCTCGCTGATCTGCCCGGCCTGCTGCTCAGCCTCCGCTCGGGCTTGCTCGAACATCGCCGGAATGTCGGCGATCGCACTCCCTGCCGTCTGCGCGGCGAGGATCGTAGCCGCCTCGGCGACGCCTGCGGCAGCGTGGATGGCCGCCTCCTGCGCGGCATCGATCGCTGCGATCGCCTTGGTTACCGCGGCGACAAGGTCGGCTAGAGCGCTCACGCCTCAGCCCCCTCAAACCCGAGGAATAGCGTTGCGACCAGGTTCTACCGGCCGGAACGCTCACGAGCCCTTCGGCGCTCCTGATGCGCGGCGGTCATGCGCCCCAATGTGGCGTTCGGTGCGTTGGACGCAC